>JACMMD010000892.1 GCA_014379235.1 Anaerolineae bacterium | reverse complement strand
GTGAATGCCCGACGCGCCATCAGGGTGCGGTGTGGCGTTGGTGACGATCTGCATGGTGCCGTCGCCCTCGAAGGCGCGCACCGCGAACGTGTGCATCCCTTCCACGAACGGCCAGTCGTAGCGCCAGATGATCCACGTCCGGTCAGACAACGGCTCGCGCAGTTCGGCCTCTGCCCACTCGCCGCCGTCGACCTGCACTTCAACGCTGGAAATGCCGCGATCACCGGCCCACGAAATACCACCGATGGGCACGAGCGTTTGTCCGTCTTCATCCACCGCCGATTGATCGGCTACGGTGTCGATGACCGACGTTGAGAGCGCAATCGCTTCGGCAGACCAGCCGCGACGCACCCAGTAACCCTCGCCCGCGTCCTCTACCGCTTCGATGTCGGTGATCCACTTGGGCTGCTTCATGCCAAAATGGTTGGGGATGTGGACACGCAGGGGGAAGCCGTTACGCACGGGCAGTTGTTCGCCGTCCCACGCATAGCACAGCATGATGCGGTCATCGCTCATGGCCGTTTCAAGGTCGAGAAACTCGTCGAAGCCGTCGGCGCTGCTGATCTTGAGCGCGGTGGCGTTCGACTGCGGACTCCAATCGGCCAGCAGTTCGTTCAGGCGGATACCCGTCCAGCGCTGTGTACCGATGAGGTCGCCGCCGACTTGGTTCGAAATGCACGACATGGTGATGAAAGCGTCAATCGGCTCGTGGCTGTTCATCAGTTCATCGAGCGTCATCATGGCGGGGTTGTCGAACAGCCCGCTCACGTTCAGCCGCCACTCGCTCGCGTCGAGTTCGGGTGGGCGGATAGTGATGTCGATGCGATAGTGGTCTTCAACGGGCGTCAGTTCGGGCCGGGTGCCGGGAGCGGGCATCGGTTCGACGTCGGCGTTGGGCAGCGGATTGTTGTCTGACCACCGAGTGGTCGATGCACTGGCCGTACCCGTCGCGCCTTCTGGCAGTGCGACAGTTTGAACGCCGGTTTCGCGGCGCAGCATCGCGCCTAAGCCCGCACCGATAACCGTGATGGTCGCTGCGCCCGCGCCGACACGTACCAGAAAGCTGCGGCGGTCAATCGGCTCGATGCTGATGCGCTGTCCGGCTATCGATTCAGTTTCGACGCTGCTCAGTTCGTGGAAGATCACGTTATGCGCCACGCCCCAGATGAGAAACAGACCGATGACCCAGATCATGCTCATCAACGGCTGATCGTTCAAGTTCCATGTGGGCAGGCCCGTAATAATCCACAGCATGGGCACACCCACCAACACGCCGTAAATCAAGCCCGCAAGGTAACGATGGCGGTTTTGAGTGGCGCGCATCACGGCAAAGAAAATTGCGCCTGATACAACGCCGATGCCCATCACCATAGCGATGCCTAGCGCCTGCTCGATCAACTTGGCGGCGCTGCTGGTCTCACCGAGATTGAGGCCCGTAACAATGCCAACGATGCTGTCGATGCCAACCGTGATGATTTCACCGGGAAGCACCTGCCCGACCCAGACAAACAGGTCAAAGGGTAAGAAAGGCAGTCCGAGCAGCATTTCGCCCGCATAAAAGATGGCGATCAAGGGCGCGGTCAGCAGCAGGCCGATTACCGCGCCTGTAAATATTCCGGGGTATCGCTTTTGTTCCATGAAGATAAACTTTCTCTATAATGTGTTGTAGTTTAGTCTCCACAACCCATCAAAATGCTACACTCTCTATCATAGTAACGCTTAAATCTTGCAAACGGATTACGCCGCCATTAAAGAAGCCTTTGGAAATTTACGGGCGGCGACATACAATGAGGTCATTATCGTAGGGGCGCTTCGCGAAGCGCCCCTACAACGCGCACGCAAAAGGACGATCCAGATTTATGATTGTTGTTGACGCTCATCAAGACATTGCCTTTAACATACTGGGCATGAAGCGCGATTATCGCCACAGCGCGCTCGAACACCGCCGTGCTGAAGCCGCCGTTCGCCCACTCAAAGAAGACATTCCCACGATTGGCTTACCGGACGCGCTGCTAGGGCGCGTCG
>JACMMD010000891.1 GCA_014379235.1 Anaerolineae bacterium | reverse complement strand
CAGATCACGATCACCCAACACCGCCGCATCCACCACCATATCCACCAGCGCGGCCTCGCGGCGGCATAGTTCGGCCACCGCAGGCGGCAGATCGCCAACGGGAACGCCTGTCACGCCGAAACGGTCAATCAGACCCGGCACTTCGACCACCACCCCATCAGGTAAATTGCTGATGTAGCCCGCGTTCGGAAGATTGACCGCCTGCCAGTAGGTACGCTTGTCTTGCAGGATGCCGGTGATGATCGCATGAGCGCCCATCGAGGCGAAGTCCGTCGCGGCGACCAGTTCTTCGCTGCCGTCGATCATGGCCATAATGCGTCCCCACATGGCATCACGCTTGGCTTCGTTCTTGGCCCAATCGTAAACATGCAGCCCATAGCGATTCCAACCGTTGTACTTCGATGTCGGGTTGTGCAGCCACGATAGATATTCCGACATATGCGTATCACCGCCGAGTGGCAGTGTACCGAGCGCGTCATACACAGCGCGAGTCAGCGGTACAACTTGCGCGGGCAGCTTGGCCAGTTCGCGCTTAACGAGTGGCATAAGGTCATCACCCGTTTCGCGGTCATGAATACCCAGCGCCCAGATGAAGTGATTCAGTCCCGCGCTGCGAATCGAGATGCGCTCCAAAACACGCTCCTCGAATTCGTGGCGCTTGCTGCGATCAACGAACAGTTCGTCATACGTCGGCGTGTCGATGCCCAACGACGGCCCGACCACCATACCCACGAGTGTGTAGCCGTACATCACCTGATGGCACAGCCCAACGGTTTTCAGCGGCGTATACTTGGTGACGGCGCGGGTCAGGCGTGGCAGCGGATTGGTCAGGTTGATGAGCCACGCATCGGGGCACAGTTCAACCATGTCATGAGCGATGCCCATCAGCGGCGGAATGTTGCGCGCCATGTGGAAGAAGCCGCCCGGCCCGCCGTTTTCGGCATAGTGTGAGATACCATGTCGCAGCCCGATCTCGTGGTCGATGCGCCACAGTTTCTCACGCGGGCCAGTCTCGATAGAGACGATCACAAAGTCGGCATCGGCCAGCACATTGCGCCGATCCGTCGTGCTGACGATGGTGACGTTCGTGCCCCATTCGTCGGTCATTTTCTGCGCCAGCGTGTGAATCTGCGCCAGCCCTAGCTCGTTCATATCGACCAGCGCCAGTGTGCTGCCCGCCAACGCGGTCTCTTTGAGCAGCACGCCCATTGTCTCTAAACCAAAACTGGCGCTGCCCGCGCCAATCACGACGATTTTAAGGTTGCTCATGGGGATGTCCTAACTATCGCGTAGGGGCACGATATATCGTGCCCCTACCGCTGCTGAGTAGCTTGATTCTAGTCCAAGCGCGACGAATTGAAATGCCCGTTTGCGTCCAATTGTTGAGCAATGGTGGAAAGCTGGGGCGGTTTAACCCCTCCCTAAATCCCTCCCCGCAAGCGGAGAGGGACTTGCAAATCCTTCCCTGCTTGCGGGGAAGGTGGCGCGTTAGCGCCGGAAGGGGTTCATTCGTCTTTTGCTGAAAGCTGACAAGCTGATCGCTGACAGCTAGAATCGCCACCAGATCGTTTGTGGTTCAAGCTGCGCCACCATGCCATTGGGCAAATTGAGAGTCGTCACGAGTCCGTCCGTTGTGGTGACGGTAAGCTGATAAGTCTGCTCCGGTGCTGTCGCCCAACCGAGTTCAGAGCGGATGGCAAACACGCTGCCCCACACCCGTCCAAAGCCGCTGACAGGCGCGATACGTCCTGCTGGCGCATGGGTATCCGAATTATCGGGATAATATTCGTAGCCAGCCTGTGCAAAGTACCCGACTGAGCCTTGCCCGTTGCCCCAATCGGTGAACGTATAAATCGCTCCGGTATCGGCGCGCCAGATCATAAAGCCATTTTCGTAGGGCTGGAACGTCGCGCCTATATCGAAAAGATTGACGTTCGGCGGCGGTGGCGGCGCACTGTTGGCAAACGTCCACGTACCATTCGGGTTGATCTGGTAGATTGTGCCATCCAACTGTGTGAGATAGTACGTGCCGTTGATGTTCTGGATGCCCATGCTGAAGCCAAGCTCCGGCATCACCGGATAGCCAACGAGGTTACGCAAGCTGGCGTAATTCCCCCAGATTTTGCCAAAGCCGAACAATGGCGCAATGTGTCCCGACGGCGGCGTAACGGTGTTATCGGGCAGCCGCGAATAGCGCCATGATGGGAAACGCTGTACTGTCCCGTTGTTCGCCAGCACCCAGATATACGCCGTGTCCGAGCGGAACAGCATCAGCCCGCCCTCGAAGCGCTGCGCCGTCGAGTAGACGGTGAGATACGAGTCAGTCTGGGCCGCCGCTGGTAGCGCCGCGCCGATCAAGAGCATAAAGACCACGATCAGTAACGCAATTTTTGTTTTCATTCCCCGCACCTTTCTCTATTGTCGCCATCGGTTAAAACCGACGGCTGCCACTAGACAAACCCACTAAAGGGGTTAATACCACCCCTAGCGACAACTACTCGCGCTCCGCCATCGTGGCGGCCATGTCGAGCATGACCGTCGTCCAGCTAAATGTTTGCCCGCCAAGCCCCTGCCCTGTTTCGGGATGATAGTATTCCCAGAAGTCCGACTGTTTGATGAGCGACAGACTGCGCTCCGCTAAATCTGCCGCCAGATCATCGTAGCCATAGCGCAGCAGCCCGCGAAAGATCAGCCAGTTGACGCTGGGCCACACGTTGCCGCGCCAGTACAGATCGGGCGCGTATGCGGGCGAATCGATTGGCGATGTCGGCACGGGAAACGTCGTCCAGAAGCGCGACTCTTGAAGCTCCTGCACCAATCGTTCGGCCTGTTCCGGCGTGGGTAAGCCGCCGAACAGCGTCATGAACTGCCCCGCGCTCGGTTGCAGAATCGGTTCTTCATCCAAGCCGGATAGGTCATACGGCAGGTCGTCGATGACCATTTTGCGCTGGAACGCCTCACGAACAGCATCGACGCGATTTTCCCAGCCTTGCGATTCTTCGGGTTTGTCAAGAATGCTGGCGATTTCGGCCATCGCTTCCATGTCGGCGGCGCGAATGGCATTGAAATCCATCGACTCGACGCAAAAGAAACCGTCTCTGGCCAGTGCCGCCGCGTCGGTGTCGTACTCGACGATTTTATGCACGAGATCGTGACGGGCCGTGCGTCCGCCTTCATGGGTGAACGTCGCCGTGTCGATACCCATCGCCTGATCCCAGCGTGGCAGCGCATCGCCGCCTGCTTCCCATGGGTGAATTAGGCAGACGAGATTATCGCCATCGGGGTCACGGCGGCGGTCAAACCAATCGTGATAAGCGCCGTTGCGCGTGTAAATCGCTTCGAGAAATGCGGTGTCTTTACTGCGCTCGTAAACCAGCAGGGCGGCGCTGGCGATCAACGGCGGCTGTGTGATCGAACTGCGCTCGTCGTGTTTCCACAGCCATTCGCCGCCGCCGCGCCAGTAATTGCAGTGCGGGATCATGCCCGCATCGGGGCCGTCTTGCACCTGCCGCGACGACAGCGCCAGCAGTTCGTCCTGCGCCATCTGCGGGTCGAACCAGCGCCACATGACCGCATGAAAACACGAGTCCCACATGAACTGCTGCGCGTAATCTTTGCGCCCGAAGTCGCCCGTATCCAGTGACGGCGCGGTATAGCGGTATCCATCAACTTCGATGCGGTTGCCGGATAAAATGTCGGCGGCTTTTTTGAGCCAAAGATCGAGATCAGCAAATTTTTGCATTTGAAATCCTATTCATTTTCATCGTAATCAGTATGGGGTTTTG
>JACMMD010000890.1 GCA_014379235.1 Anaerolineae bacterium | reverse complement strand
TGCGGTTGCTGCCATTAGAGTACGTAAGCGTATTCGCCGTTTATCGCAGGGGCAGTTGCTACAGGGCAAAGTTGATGGGTGGCTGTTACAAGAGACAAATGGCGGTGAGGATCCCGATTATTTTAAGTGTTTTGTTGACTACACTTTTTATTCACCGAACGGACGTCAATACAGTTCTAGGGCTGCTGCGAAATTGACTGTATCAGATCCCAAAGAATTTAAGCTTCATTTCACTCAACCACCACTCGCCGTGCTGTATGTGAACGATGAACTCTACCAAGTCCTCTAATTTCTCGGTACTGAATTAACTTAGCACTCAGCACTCGGTACTCAGAACTAATATCTATTCACATAGCGCTCGACTTCCCACGCCGTCACCTGACGATTGTACTCATCGTATTCTTGCCGCTTGGCCGCCAGATAGCGATCACTGATATACGGCCCCAACGCCGACATAATCACGTCATCCTGACTCAGTGCATCCAGCGCTTCGCCCAACGACGCAGGCAGCACTTCGATACGGCGCAGGCGGCTCTGATCTTGTCCGAGCAAGGTTTCTTCAAGCGCGTCTTGAAGTGGTAACTTTTGGCGGATACCGTCGAGGCCCGCTTGCAGCATGACCGCCGCCGCTAGATACGGATTGCTGCTTGGATCAGGGCAGCGCAGTTCGAGCCGTGTGTGCGTTTCTTCTCCCGGCGCGAGGCTCGGCACACGGATGAGCGCGCCCCGATTGATATGCGCCCACGTCACATAGACGGGCGCTTCAAAGCTGGTTCGCAAGCGCTTGTACGAATTCACCAATGGCGCAAGCACCGCGCACATCGCCCGTGCATGGGTCAACTGCCCCGCGAGGAAATACTGCGCCGTTTTCGAAAGTCCATATTCGTGGCCGCTGTCCACGAACATGTTCTCGTCGGTGTTCGCATCGTGCAGGCTTTGATGTGTGTGCATCCCTGAACCGGGTAAATCGCCGCTCGGACGCGGCATAAATGTACACAGCAGGCCCTGTCGTTGAGCGATGGTTTTCAGCGTCACACGCGCTGTCAGCACTTGATCGGCGGATACCAGCGCCGGATTGTAGTCGAAGTCTATTTCGTGCTGGCCAAGCCCGATCTCCGAATGTACCGAGTCTACGCGGATACCCATCCCCATCAGCGCGTCCAGCATCTTGCGGCGAATCACCCGCGCATGGTCAGCAGTCACATCGAAGTAGCTGGCTTGGTCATGCGGAATAAGCTGTGCCGACCCGTTTTCATCACGGTTGCGGAACAGGAAAAACTCCAGTTCCATACCCGTCTTATAGTTAAAGCCCATCTCCTGCGCCTGCTGCAAAACCCGCAGCAGTGCGGTACGCGGATCGCCGATGAACGGTTCCCCCTGCGGCGTATAGACCGTGCAAATCAACCGCGCTGTCCGGCCCAACACACTTTCTTCGTTCTCATCCCACGGCAGCAGCGTAAAGGTATTTAAGTCCGGCATGAGCATCATGTCGCTTTCGGCAACGCGCGCGAAGCCTTCGATAGCCGATCCATCAAAGTGCGTACCAGTGTCGATGACGCTCTCGATTTTGTTTGCAGGTACGGTCACGCTTTTGACGATACCCGTGATGTCCGTAAACCACAGGTCAACGTAGCGCACCTGCTGTTCGGCAATCGCCGCCAGAATCGCGTCTTTAGTTGTCATGATGTCAACACCTCAATATAGCCACGTAGAGCGCGAAACTGCCCTACCTCATGTTCAAACTCACCAAGTATAGCGACGGTTTAGTGAGAAGCCACAATTCAACATCACCAAGAAACTCGTGATGCCATTAGCCAACTCCGACAAACGTTACTCGTCCGCCAGCAAACCGATATGACCCAACAGCGCGTCGACTCCCAGTAGATAACTGCGCCAGCCAAAGCCACAAATCTGTCCGACACATACCGGAGCAAGCAGCGATTTATGCCGGAACTCCTCACGGGCGTGAACGTTCGATAGATGCACTTCCACGACGGGCAGCGCCACCGCGCTAATCGCATCCCGCAGCGCCACCGATGTATGCGTATATGCGCCGGGATTAATCACCACGCCCGCCGCCCACGTTCGCGCCTCATGAACAGCGTCAATGAGTACGCCCTCATGGTTCGACTGCTTAGTTTCCAGTTCAACGCCACGAGCCGCCGCGTGAGCCACCGCCCGCGTATTGATCTGTTCCAGCGTCACGCTGCCATAAACACCGGGTTCGCGCAAACCGAGCAGATTCAAGTTCGGGCCGTGTAACAGCAAAATACGTTTAGTCATAAGAGCGTCTCCAACACGTCGATAACCGTTTGCTTGGGCACGTCTTCTACGATGAGTGGTTCGCCAATGGCGCGCAGCAGCACAAAACGCGAACGGCCAGCGCGCCATTTCTTATCCGTACCCATCGCTGCATAGAGCGCTTCAGGCTCAAAACCGTCTTTGATGCGCGTCGGCAGCCCGACGTTCGCCACGCGATCTTCAACTTCTTCCGGCAGACTTGCATCGCACAAACCGAGCGCCCACGACAGCCGCGCAGCCGCCACCAACCCAACGCCCACCGCTTCGCCGTGCAGCCAACTGTAATTCGACACGCGCTCGATAGCATGAGCGAACGTGTGTCCGAGATTGAGATGTGCCCGAACGCCGTTCTCATAGGGGTCAGCGTGTACCACATCGACCTTGACCTGCACTGCGCGTCGCACCAGATCAGCCGCATCTCCCCTCTCTGCTTGCGGAGAGGGGTCGGGGGAGAGGTTAATTTTGGATAACACCCACTCCGCGCCCACTGCCACCAGCACGAACAGCAGCGGAATCATGCCAATCGAGCGCATGTGGTTCGGCGGAAAGCCACCTACCGAGATCACACTCGGAATCACCATCAGCGGCGACAGCAGCGCCAAACCATATGCTGCCCGTTCGAGCGCCGAACCTTGCCCGCGCAGCAGCCGCCACAACCCCACGCCCATGCCGAGCAGCATCAATATGCCTTCGGGCAGCGTCAGATACGGGCGTCCGGGATCGTTGTAGCGCAGCAAGTCCTCGCCCTTGATAAAGAACATTTTCAGGTGGCGAATGATGCTTTCGCCCAGTGTGATCGCATCATCGGTCTGCGTGACTTCGGTCAGCCGCCCTATGAAAATATCGGGTTCGCGCACAGCGAACGCGATCATCGGCGCGGCGATAATGGCCATCGCACCAAAGAAAACCACACCCTGTCGCAGTCGTTTGCGCCGATTGCCCCTATCCAGCGCGATCAACAGCGCCCCGCCGATCAGCAGCCATAACGGAAACAGCCGCGACGCCATGTAGGTGTACAGCGCTGCACCAGCGAACACGCCCCCCACAGCGAGCCACAGCCAGTCATAGCGCCGCGCTTTCAATCCTCGCCACAGGCACAGCAGCGCTAAACACTGGCACAGCAGCAGCGCCGATGTGCGGAACGCCTGCCGCGACAGCCATACCTGCGGAAACGAAATCGCAAAGGCGATGCCCATCGCCAGCCCGACGATCACACCGCGCCGCCCGCCGAACATCGTCCGCCCCAAAGCCACAGATGCCGCCAGACTGATGAGGTTACTTAAGACGTTGCTGATTTGCAGCGTGAAAATATGGTCGCCAAACAGCGACAACAAAGGCGCGTTCAAGTAATAGAACAATACCTCACGCCCTTGATAGCTGGGCACAATCGGGAAGAAGCGCGCCCCACCAAAGGCGATACTGCGCGTGATGAGCAGTTCAACCGCTTCGTCATAATGCGGGCCCGGCGGGTATTGATGAAGCTGCCACAGCCGCAGCCAAGCCGCGACCAGCAGAACCAGCACCGCCAGCGCTAAAAAAAGCCTACGCATAAAGTCGTCTCTCGCTGCTGGAAATCGCGCAACAGCGTAGCGCGTGCCCCGACGTTACGCAAGCGCGAATGCTATAATCACTTTGAACCGCCAAGTCGCCAAGACCACAAAGAATTAATCTATTTTCTTGGCGCTCTTTGCGGCTTGGCGGTTGATGTATTGATTTGATTGGTTGGTAAGGAGAATACCATGGCCGATGATACGGTATGGTCAGAGGAATCGTCCGAACTTTATCGCCAACTGGCACAGGTGGCCGTGCCAGTCCGCGATGAGCAAATCGCCACGCTGTTGACGCTGCTGCCCTTCGGCAAAGATGAGCCGTTCCGCGCCATTGAGTTGGCGTCCGGCGAAGGTTTCTTATCCCACGCGATCCTCGACAGCTTTCCCAACGCCAAACTTCTCGCGCTGGACTATGAACAATCCATGCGCGAACAAACCGCGCAGCGCTTGAACCACTTCGGTGAGCGCGCCGCCGTCGCCGCCTTCGATATGTTGAGCGACGACTGGTACGGCGTTCTCAATGGCGTGGACTGTGTGGTCTCGTCGCTGTGCATTCATCATCTCAGCGGCGACCAGAAGCAAATGCTCTATCGGGCAATTGGGTCGAGGCTCACATCACGCGGCGTCCTGCTGATCGCGGATTTGGTTGCGGCGCAGCGCCCCGAAGCTAACCGCCTGTTCGCGGCAGCGTGGGATAAATCCGCCGAAGCGCAGTCCAGCGCGCAAACAGGTTCACGCGCCGCCTACGATCAGTTTGTTGAAACCCGCTGGAATTACTACCTGCACCCCGACCCATTCGACAAGCCATCACCCTTGTTCGATCAACTGCGCTGGCTGAATGCCGCTGGATTTGCGGTGGTGGACTGCTTCTGGATGCAGGCCGGACACGCCATTTTCGGCGGCTACAAAGCCCGCGAGGCCAATCCAAACGGCGCAACTATCAGCTACGAAGACGCGCTCACAGCGGCGCATCAAGCACTGTCAACGGCATACAATCAATCGTAGGGGCAGGTCTGAGAACTACCACTACACATCAATGTTGACTCTGAGTGGAGAAATCAAAAAGCAGCGAGTACAGGGGGGGAAACTCGCTGCTTCATTCAATCGCATTTGGGCTATGTCGCCCACTGAAGGAAATCGTTCTTATGGGGGGATTTCTCTTACATTTACAATATAGCAGGCATGAACTAACAAAAACCTAAACAGAATGCAAAAAATCTAAAAGAATTATTAATATCTGCATGTTTGTCATGCTTTTGAGCGCTGTCGTTGACCTTGCCGCTGATGGAAGTATTTCGTCGGCTGCCAGCTTG
>JACMMD010000889.1 GCA_014379235.1 Anaerolineae bacterium | reverse complement strand
CCCGCCGCAGCACATCACGCACGATACCCTCATTGAAGCGCGCTTCGGTTTCCGGCGTAAGCTGCACCAGTACACGCACAACCGCCTCTTTGAGATCGTGCTTACCGATGAGCTTCACCACTTCGTCGGTTGGGTTGGCGCTCTGGCGAAGGTCAGCGCGCAGTGTGACGAACGGGCGCGTTTGCAGCTCAATGAACTTGTATTCGGACTTGCCGCGCTGCACTTCGACCCAACAGAAGCCTTTGGGGTCGCCTTCTTCGCCAAAGTCGATACGCTCGATGCTGCCGCTGTAAATCACAGGCGGCGCGTCTTTGCGTCCGAGCGTGAGGTTTTGAAATTTATGCACATGACCGAGCGCCACATAATCCCAACGGCGATCCGCCACCGACGACAGCAGCACAGCCACGTCTCGCCCAAGCATGACGCTGCGTTCGCTGCCAATGACCGCGCCGCTGACGGTGAAATGTCCGGTGAAGATGCGCGGCGTGTTGGCATCTACAGCCTGTACATCGGCTTCTAGCGCCATCTCCTCGATGATGTCCGTCAGAACACGTTGAAGCAAGGTATCGGTTTCGGCGATGGTCTGCCCGCCGATGCCGGACGACTTTTCCAAAAGGCGCGAACGGATCGGGTAAGGCGCAGCGCCGATGACCACCGGCCCGCGTTTGGTGTCGATGCGCCGCACTTCGTAGTCGTTGGCCACCCACACATTCGGTACAGCCAGCGTCTCATAAATCTCGATGCTGGATGCTTTCAATACAGTTGGCGGCAAATCATGGTTGCCGACCAGCAGTACCACCGGCGCAAGCTGCGCCAGTTCGCGCACCCGGTAGGCGAACTCACGCTGATAAGTCGGGTTTGGTGAGCGCGTTTTGAAGGCATCGCCCGCGAAGATCGTCAGGTCAACGTCGTGTTCGCGGGCATAGGCGATCATCTCGTCCATGCGCTTGAGGAAGTCCACCACGCGGCTGCTGAGTCCGGTGTCAGGATCGGTTTTGCCGTAGCTCTCCATGCCGATATGCGCGTCGGCAAAGTGCAGCAGGCGAATCGGGTCAGTCATTGGAAAAGCTTTCCGTTGTATACCAATGACGGGGATTAAAATCCCCGACTAGAGGACTATTTT
This sequence comes from Anaerolineae bacterium, assembly GCA_014379235.1. Classification (GTDB taxonomy): domain Bacteria; phylum Chloroflexota; class Anaerolineae; order Aggregatilineales; family Phototrophicaceae; genus JACMMD01. Next base: position 6,981 of record JACMMD010000889.1, on the reverse strand, counting down.
ACCACGCCAATTATGAGGTTAAGGTCGCCAAGCGGGATAAATATCTTCGTCGGGGTTGTCGGTCAGGCGGCGAACGTTTTCGCCATTGGTATCCATGACGTAGATTTCCATATTACCAGCGCCGTCGCGGTTAGAAGCGAACGCAATCCACTCTCCGTCAGGCGACCATGCGGGGTAACTATCGTCCGCGTCATTGTGACTCAGGTTGCGAAGGCTGCCGCCTTCAACATCCATGATGTAGATTTCGCCATTGTCATCGCGGTAAGAGGTAAAAACAAGCTGTGTATTATCCGGCGACCATCGAGAAAATAAATCGTCGGCCTCATTTTGCGAGAGATTATGCTGATCGCTGCCATCGGCGTTCATGACGTAAATCTCTTCATTGCCATCGCGGCTCGACGTGAACGCGATCAATTCGCCATTCGGCGACCAAACCGGGCTGTAATCCTCGCTCTCGTTCTGGCTTACATTCGTGAACTGTTCGCCATTACTGTCCATCTTGAAAATCTCTAGATTGCCTTCGCGTGCCGACGTAAAGATCAACTCCGTCCCATCCGGCGACCACGACGGATAATCGTCGCGTTCGCTATTGTTGGTCAGGCGCTGCACGGTTTCGCTATCGGCATCCATTTTATAGATTTCCCAGTTTTGATCGCGGTAGCTGGCAAAGGCGAGTTCTGAACCATTCGCTGACCATGTGGGATCGCCGTCAAAGTCATCATTGACTACAAGGGGTTCAACGCCGCTGCCATCGGTGTTCATAATGAAAATGTCAAAGTTACCGTCGCGGTCAGAAACGAAAGAAATCTGAGAGTCAGTGAGTATTTCACTTACGGCGGTAGCGTTCGTTGTGGCTGCTGCTATCGTCGCCGTTGGCATCACTCGCTCAGTCGGTGTCGAGAGTGTTTGATCATTGGTAGGGGAATTGAGCGCGATCATCAACGCAGCGGCGGCTGTCACCACCGCCACAGCCCCGATCAGCCATCCTCGACGCCGCAAAAAAGACTGGGCGGATGTTGGTCGCGGCGGCTTGAATGCCCCGCGCTGATCCATACCCATCGGCGCGAGGGTTTCAGGCGCGGTGGTTGGAGAGCTAGGGTTTGACACGATCAAGGTCGATTGTGACGCGGCGCTGACTTCTTGACCGGACTGCTCTTTTAAGCGCGGCACATCGTCGTCAAGCTCATCATAAAATAAATCCGGCGGTAGATTGCCGTTCGCCGCATCGACGTACTGTGTGGGGCCGTAGCGCGGAAACACTTCGCCGGAGAGCAAAATCGGATACTGCGGCTTCTTACGCCGCTCGGCATATTGGCACTCACGCAGCACCCAATCGCTCTCATACGCTTCCGGTGTCATGATAACGAGGAAGGCCGCACAGTCATCAATCGCCTTGAAGATGACGCGCTCCCAGCTATCGCCGTAGTCGATATGGTCATCAATCCAGACGTTGAAACCGCGCACCAGCAGGTCGTCTGCCAGTTTACGGGCGTAGTCGCGGTTCTTCTTGCTGTAGCTGATGAATACGTGTGACATAACAATAAAGTATATCGAAATTGGGAGAATATGCGCTATCGGGTTTAAGGGGGATATATAGGGGCACGATAACGAACGAAGTTCGCCGTGCCCCTACCGGAGAAATCGCTACTGTGGCAGAACGGCTGGCTTCTCATCCTCTGCGGGTGGCGCAGATGGAGCATCGTTCTGATGACCATTGCCGTTCGTAGGAACGTCCTCAAACGACATCGGCACAGAGGCCAAGTCATTACCGCCGGACTGCTGCTGCAAGATCAAGCCCAACAGCGCTTGCGCCAAACCACCGCCGCCCTCACCACCACTGCCCGTGACAGAGATGTTCGGCACGACGCGAACACCGCGCTCACCGATGATCTGCATAATCTGAACCGCCGTGAAACCCTGCGCGCCGAGCGCGTTCGCGCCTGCGCGGTAGGCTTCGGCCTTTGCGTCACCGAGAGCGCGCACCGCTTTGGCTTCACCGAGAGCGCGTAAACGTGTACCTTCCGCCGCGCCTGTCGCCTGCTTGATGCTGGCCTGCGCTTGCAAATCCGCGATGTGAACGCCCTGCTCGGACTTCACCATCTCCTGCTGAATGTTGGCGATGGATGTCTCGCGGACAAGCTGCTGACGTTCGGTTTGCGCGGCCTTCTGCACCTCGAACGTCTTGCGCTGTTCTTCCGCGATCTTACGATCTGTCAGCGTTTCCATCAACGTCGGCGGCGGCTGAATTTCACCGATCAGCGTGTCGATGGCCTGCACGTCGTAGGCCCGAATGGCGCGGCTGACGTGCTGCGCGGCTTCTGCTTGACGTTCGCTGCGCGAGTACAGGAAGTCCAGCACCGTAGACGCTTGCGCGGCGTTACGGAAGTAGTTGGATACAATCGGCTCTAGCACATGATCGACCAGATTTTGCATCGAGCCGACACGCGAAATCACTTTCGGCGCATCCAGCGCACCGACATGTATGATCTGCGCCACGTCCAGATCGAACGTGAAGCCGTCTTTCGAGTTCACGCGAATGGACGAGAGGTTCGCGTCGTAGTTGTGGCCGCCAGTACGTGATGCCCAGTTCAAGACGATGTTGGTCGTGGGCACGAGTTCGGATTTCATGACGCGGGTGTTGAGCGGGTGCTTGCCGGGATACAGCGGCGACACCCACACGCCCTTATGACCGGGTTCAACGAGGTCGCCATGCGTGAAGGCGATGCCGCTGACATCTTCCGCCGCCTCACCGACGAACGAGATAACTACGCCGACATGACCGATAGGGATTTCCGTCATCGGCACTTGCTCGACATAGACGAACCACGGGTTCAAGTTCCACGAACCGGACAGCAAGATTTGCTCCTGCAAACCACGCCGCCCGCCGTTCTCGATGAACGCCTGAGCGTTCTGGAAGGTATCATGGCCGGGGACAATAATACCCGCGATCTCGCCTTCTTCAATCGGATGACCGTCGAGCGTAGTGACGATGCCGACCATATCCGGCTGTACCGAGTAGACGCGCATCAGCTTGGGATTCATGCCGTGCTGCTCGGCATTGCCCGCCATGATGACCGTGAACAACGCCGTATTGATACGGTACGCCCCTGCCGTCACGATACCAAGCTGACGACCCTTCTCGCCGCCCTTCATCAAGAAAGCGCGGGCATTTTGATAATCATCGCAGTCAACGGCTTTACCGAGAATGCGATCCGGCGGGATAGTCGAGCCATCTGCGGCGACTATCAGCCCGATTTCGCCCTGTGGGATAACCGTTAGCGGTACTTTGTGGACGCTGAACATCCACGGCCAATAGCGGAAGTGTAAACCCGGCGCGAGTGTATCCGCCTGATAACCCGCTTCGCCTTGCAGCGCGACGATCTTGCCCGGTGGCAGCGAACGCGGCGAGATGCGCCGGATGACGATGCCAACCTGCCGCTCGTTGACCACTACCCATCCGAAGATGAGCTTCGAGAACACCAGCAAGAGCAGTAAAACAACAGCGATTACAATGAGCGGTAAAAATGGAGACATGAAGGTACCCCCTGAAACCAAACCGCTTGAGACGAAGTGAGTATTCAGCACCAGTATAAGGCCGCGGCGCAAGATGCGCTCTGCAAATAAAAAACGGCTTGCGCCGTGTTTACTGGTTCTTATATGTGTTGAAACTATACCCAACTGTGATTATACGCCCGCGTCAAAGGGCATGAATCCCCCAATCATTAGGGGGGCGAATCGTCAAAATCGAGCGCTTAAATCGAACCGCGCTTCAACTGCTCTTCCAGCGTTAAAATGATCTCGCTAACACCGAACTCACGCTGCATTCCGCTCATCGCTAGGCGAATGAACTGCGCCGCCATGTATTCGGGCGGGTGGTGCATTCCGTTCAGCACCCACCATTTGATAATCCCAAGATAGGCCCAACCGATGAAGGCGATGTACAAATCCGGCGGAGTTAGCGTTGGCCCCTGCTCTGAATGCGAGGCTGTCAGAACGCGCATTCCGATTGCTTCGATATGTTCCTGCATCTGCGCCAGATAGGGCGCGACGCTCGGTTCTTGCAGCATGACTCGATAAAAAGCCGCGTGGTTGGCAACATGATTGAAGGTGTCTATAAATATCTGATAGACGTTAATCTGCCCGGATGAATGAGCAGCCTGCGGCTCAACCACGCTTCGCAACTCGTCAAGCACGGACTGGATGATATGCTTGAGCAAGTCCTCTTTATCGTGGTAGTGCAGATAAAACGTAGCGCGGTTCAACGTGGCTTTATCGGTGATGTCCTGCACGGAAATAGCGTTGTAGTCCATTTGAGAAATGAGCGTCATCAACGCACTGCGGAGCATTTCCCGCGTGCGTGTGACTCTGGGGTCTTGCTTTTTGGAGATAATCGACATTTTTGCCTTTTATGTCGTTTAATCGACAAGGCAAATTTATTGCCTGTTGACCAGCCCTGAGAATTACATATCATTACTTTATCAACAGTGTGTCGATAAAGCAATAAGCCGTCGCTTAACCGGAGTATCATATGATAGCAGATCACACAGCTTTGCCAGCAGTTACGGACGCGCAAGAATGTCCCGTAAACAACCAGCGCAAAGTGACACCTCAAACCGACCATCCTCACAAAGCGATTGAAGTTGACGCTGAGGGCATCTGGCACATTCATGGTTATGACGAAACGCGACAAATTCTCCGCAGTGATCTGGTCAAACAGGCGGGCTTCAACTCCGAAGTTGTCATTGATAAGACACAAAACATCCTGAAAAATCAGCCGATTCTGTTTCTCGACGGCGAAGAACATCACCGTATGCGCCGTGAAACCAACAAATTTTTCACGCCGAGCATCACCGATAAACAGTACCGCGATTTCATGCATAACTTCGCCGACGAACAAGTAGAAACGCTCAAGCGCAAACGGCGCGCAAATTTGAACGAACTCACGATGGACATGGCATTGTCGGTTGCTGGCCGCGTCGTCGGCCTGACGAGCAGCATCGTGCCCGGTCTTAGCAGTCGCTTAAATGGCGTGTTGGACATGGCCAAAACCGACCTCAAGGAGTCGCCGAATCCCATCAGGCTGCTGTTCGCACAGCGCTATATGTTGGCCTTTTTGTGGCTGGACGTGAAACCCGCGATTCGAGCGCGCCGTAAGAACCCGCAGAACGACGTGATTTCGTATCTCATCAGCCGCGACTACAGCGATCTCGAAATCCTGACGGAGTGTGTGGTGTACGGCGTGGCCGGGATGGTCACGACCCGCGAATTTATCTGCGTGGCACTGTGGCATCTGTTGGATAATCCGCACTTACGCCAGCGCATGTTGGTCGGGTCGCAAGAGGAACGCTACGCCATACTCCACGAGATTTTGCGGTTAGAGCCAGTCATCGGACACCTGTATCGGCGCACGACGGCTGCGTTAGCCATCGAGAGCGAAGGCCACAGCGTGACCATTCCGGCGGGTACGCTCATCGACCTGAACATCTACACCACCAATATCGACCCCCACATGGCCGGTGAAAATGCGGCGGCAGTCTGCCCCGTTCGCCCGCTAAACTCAGCGCTGGGCAAAGTACCGGAATACGTGATGAGTTTCGGAGATGGAGCGCATCGCTGTCCCGGCGCGTACCTTGCGATTCAAGAGTCCGACATTCTGCTGGTGAAGCTGCTCCAGCTTGAAACGCTGCGAATCGAAAAGAAGCCGGATGTGGCCTTCAATCCGAGCGTCAACAGCTATGAGCTTTTCAACTTTCCGGTGACATTGGACTAGGCGCGTAGAAATGTGTAGGGGCGCTTCGCGAAGCGCCCCTACCGCATACTCAGATATAGTGCGGTTTGGCGGGAATAGACGTATTCGGCGTGATACCCTGTACGCTCTGAACAGCCTGTAGTACCTGCCCGTGAATGTACGGGTTCGCGGCGATGATGCCCGCGTTACCGGACAGCGTGTTACCCTGACCAAAATCAATCGGAGAGCCATCCAGATCGGTGACGACTCCGCCCGCCGCCTCGACCAGCGCGACTCCGGCGGCATGATCCCACACTTTGAAATTCATGCTCGGCCCATAAGCCACGTACATCAGCAGATCAGCATCGCCTGTGGCCAGCGTCAGGTATTTATTCTGGCTGTCAGGCCATTCGATGTACGACAGCACCGAAATCCCCGCTGCGCGGCGTACCTGTCCAGCCGTATCTTGTTCGCCGCGAGAAGCGCCGGGACTTTGTACCAGCGTCAGCGCTCCGAGATCGAAGGTGTCCGAGATGCGAATTTGCCGGGCTTGCCCGCCGCCGAGAGGTTCGGCGTAAGCGCTGCGACCTTCATCGGCTGTATAAAACAGCGCGCCTAAGTCGTCGCCGGATGGATGTCCCGGCGCGCCGAGAATACCTTCGACTGCGCGACCATCGACGGTGAAGCCGATAGCAATCGTATAGCGCTTGAGCTTTTGAAAGCTGGATGTGCCGTCAATGGGGTCGATAATCCATGTCCGTGCGGCCTTGCGATCTTGCCCGTGATCGAGCCAGCGCACCAAATCGGCTTCGCTGACCGTCTCGCCCAGCGCCACACTGACCAGCCCCGCCACATGGGCACGCTGTTCGCTGCTGAACAGGCGCGTGAATTGGGCGCTTTGCTCCTCGGCGATCACGGCATCATCCGGGAAAGCGCGGCTAATGGCGCGGCATAAAATCGCCTGTGTGCCGTAGTCCGCGATGGTGACGGGTTCCGCGCCGACCTTCGCGCCGCTCACGATCTGTGTTTGTTGGACAACCCGGCACAGACTGGCAGACTGCCGCACCGCTTCGAGGATGGGAGCAAAATCGGTCAACTCAATTGTTCTCCGTTAGTAACGTGGAATCGCTTAACTTTAGTGGAAAAGAGGCAGAAATTCAACTGTACAAAGGGTTAGGCAAGGAAGCAGTTAGCCATTAGCTTTTAGCCGTTAAAGCCAATAGTAATGAGTCAGGACTTTCGCTTCGACAGTG
>JACMMD010000888.1 GCA_014379235.1 Anaerolineae bacterium | reverse complement strand
CCGCAGAGCGCCGATTATCGTTTCGCGTCGGGCTTCACGCTGTACGGTTATTCGCTGCCTGAAAGCGTCGAGGCGGGCGGTTCGCTGCCCGTTGGTTTCTGGTGGCGAACGCAGCGTGACGTAGACGCGAACCTGATACAGTACGTTCATCTGTTGGACGAAAATGGCACGATGGTCGCGGGCGAAGGCAGCGATCAACAGCCGTTCGGCGGGCGCTTCCCAACCGCCGATTGGCCCGCCAACATGAGTCTGAGCGATGCGTGGCAAGTGCCGCTTCCGGCGGATATTCCGGCGGGGAACTATCGCGTCTATATGGGCTTGTATGACCCGTCGACGGTGGTGCGTGACCCGGTGACGGATGGCGGTGTTACGGCGTTGGACAATAACGAGGTGCTGCTAGGGACGGTGACGGTGGAATAGGTTCGAGGCTAAAATTATCTTTACTCGAACCTCGCGCCTCGTCCCTCGAACCTGATTCGTTGCTATAATCCTGTCAGGCCGCAGACCGTCGTTTAGAGGCCGGGCAAATCCACATGGCGAATCCGTTCATCCAATCGCATATCAAGACGCTGCCGATCTTTGCAAGGCTCACGCCAGAACAGTTGGACTGGCTGACGGAAGCCTTTCAAGTGCTGCGCTTCGACTCAGGCAAGATCGTTTTTCAACAGGGGCGGCCTACACAGGGGATGTTCGTGGTCGTGGATGGTCGCGGCGTTTTGACGCAGACCGGCCCCGATAGCGTAGAACGGCATACGGGTTCATTAAGCGATAACCAATACATTAACGAAGCCGCGTTGTTCGCTGAGGGTGTCGAATTCTCGACGCTGCGAGTGACTGAGGCATCGGTGATCTTGTTCTTATCGCGCCAACGATTAGACGTGCTGTTCGAGCTTCACCCTGAAATTGAGCCGAATCTGGTCGTCCAGCAGCACCAGTTCCAGCCCGCCGCGAAACCGAGCTTTCCCGGCCAGCGCGCCAACGAAACGGCGCTGATGATCTTCCGGCGGCATCCGTGGGTGTTTTTGCGCCGGACGTGGCTGCCTGTGCTGCTGATGATCGTGCTGCTGCTGCTGGCATCAACGATGCCCGCCCCGCTCCTGATCGCCGCTTTTACCGGACTAGCGTTTGTGCTGCCCGGTGGCATGATGCTGTACTTTTATCTCGAATGGCACAATGACCGCGTGGTGATTACCGATCAGCGCGTCATCCGTGAGGAGCGCGTGATAACCACCCTGCGGACGACGGTGAGTGAAGTCCCGCTCGAACGGGTACACGAGGTCAACGCGATTTTGCCGCCGTATGACCCGTTTGCGCGGCTGTTCAATTACGGCGCGATATTCATCAAAACGGCGGGCGATGCTGGCAACGTGACGCTAACATTTGTGCCCAACCCTCGCCAGGTTCAGGAAGTTATTTTCACCAATCGCAAGCGTTATCAAGAGCTTGCCGAACAGCAGCAGCGAGTCGCCATTCGCGGTGACATTGAGAAGATACTCGGCCCGATTATTGGCGCGAAACCGCAAAGCGGGCCGATGTCGCTGTCTACAACGCCGGATACCGCCGCAGGAGCGAGCGCGGCTGTTGACAGTGCGGCTGATGCCCCGCCGTTGGGAGCGACTCTGCTGCAGTTCCAAACACGCTACGTCAACGAGAAGGGTGAAACGGTCTATCGCAAGCATATCGCTATCTGGTGGCAGCATATGTCGCTGCCGCTGCTGTTGATCGCGGGCAGTCTAATCGCGTTAGTGCTGACGTTTATCAACGTGATCGAGCCAAGCCTGCGCGCCATTTCTATTCCGGGTGGGTTGGCCGGCCTAGCGGTTGGCATCATTGGCTGTTTCTGGGTGGATTGGGATTGGCGTAACGATATGTACATCGTCGGTGATCGCACCGTGACGCTGATTCACCGCCGTCCGTTGTGGCTGCAAAATCAAAACGATCAGGTTTTGCTGAGTCAGGTGGACAGTGTGGTGGCATCATCCGGCGGGCTGTTTGATAACCTGCTCGGCATGGGTGATGTGCGGATTTCGCTGGTGGGTGGCGACAAAGGCAGCGAGAAAGTGTTCGAGCGCGTACCACAGCCGGAGCAGATTCAGGCGGAAATTTCGTCACGCCAAGCGCGGACGAAGGCGCAAATCGAAGAGGTTGATACCCGCCGCCAGCGTGAAGCGATTGCCGAATATCTGACTGCTTATCACGAAACGCTGACGCGCAACTCTCCGACAGGGGTGATCAATGCCTCAGCCGCGCCGCCGCCAACCGTCAACCCGGCACCGCCTGCCGCACCAGTGCCACGCCCGTTACGGGATGGCAGCCGTCCGCCGGGAGTGCCGCGCATACTCCCTGACAGCTCCAGCGATACGGATTCCGATAGTGGAAACTATTGAAAGGTGCAAGCGCAAACTGGTACACTAACCCGACCAGAAATGATAGTCAGCAGCATGGATACGAACGATGGCTCTAAAACCAATCATTACGCCGAGTGACGCGGTACTGCGTAAGAAAGCGCATAAGGTCACCAGCTTCGACAAAAAGTTTCAAAAACTTGTGGATGATATGATCGAGACAATGCTCGACGCTCCCGGTGTCGGGTTGGCCGCGCCGCAGGTGGCAGTGTCGCAGCGCTTGATCGTCGTGCAGCTTCAAGACGACGAAGAAAGCCGCGCCGAATATGGCGATGACGCGGGTGTGTTATACGTTCTCGCTAACCCTGAGATTGTCAAAGCCAGCGACGAATTGGTTGAAGGTGTCGAAGCCTGCCTCTCCATTCCCGGCTATTTTGGCAAAGTGGAGCGCCACGAAAAAGTCACTATCAAGGCGCTAGACCGTGATGGCAAGCCGACGCGGGTCAAAGCGTCCGGTTGGTTGGCGCGAGTGTTTCAGCATGAGATCGACCACCTCGACGGCAAGCTGTATATCGACATCGCCAGCGACATTTGGAAGGCGAGACCGCAGCCTGTCGATGGCGACGTTGAGATTGACAGCGACAGCGATGATGAGGATGAAGACGGGGACATTGTATCCGCTGAAGAAGTCAACGCGGCAATGAACAGCCAAACGTCGCAGGATTAAACAGAGATACGGGCGAGTCATGCCTCGCCCCTACGGGTTAGCTGCCCCAATTCCCCAAATGTAAATCGGGCCGGTGGCATCGAACAGTGTCAGCAAGCGTCCATCGGATGACCAGTCGGAGTCGATGATCTGGTCAGTGCCGACATCGAGTTGAGCGCGCTGGACGGTGCTGCCCGTGATTTGCGTGATGTCCCACAGGTTGACTTGCCCGTCGAATACGGTTGTCGCCAGCACACGGCTGTCCGGCGAAAAGGCGGCAGAGACGCGGAATCCCGTTGATTCAGGCAGTTCGGCCAGCAGAGTGCCATTCGCCGGATTCCAGAGGCGCATCCCTAAATCGCCGCCGCCTGTCACCAGAGAGCGGCCATCAGGCGAATAGCTCAAAATCTGTGAACCGCCATTGCCCGCCTCCAAGATGTGCAGGCTGGCACCCGTACTGGCATCCAGAAGGCGCAGGTTGCGGATTGTGCCAACGGCGAACTGTGGCTCGTAAGCGGCATCAGATGGTGGAAAAGCGAAGTTAATCGGCGTTAGCCCCACATCGACATTCGCTACAGAAGTTTGCGTCCGCTCGCGCCAGTTCCACAGGCTGACCGTGTTATCGTCACCGCCCGCTGCCAGCAGCGTTCCATCCGGCGAAAATTCCAGCGCGGTTATTCGCAGTTCTTGGGCGCGGAACGTGACCATTGATACACGTTCGAGCGTGTCCCACACTTTGACTTCACCATCCAGCCCGCCGAGCGCCAGCCAACCTTCGTCCGCGTAATAAGCAGCGGTTTCGTTGTAGGACGGGTGGCCGCGAAATGTCGTTATCAACGTGCCACGAGTGGCGTCGTAAACGCTGACCGTTCCATCAGGTGCTATCGCGTAAAGTTCGGTTTTATCGGGCGAATAGTAGACGAGGTTGGACTGTTGGCGGGCGGTGCTGAATGCAAGCTGTCCGGTGAGCAAATCCCACGCCACCAACTGCTGATCGTTGAGGCCGATAAGGCGCGTCGCATCAGGCGCGAAGGCGTGATTAAAGACCGTGCCTGAATCGCCAGCAACATCCAATCGACCAAGATAGGCAATCTCTGTGATGTTGTCCAGCGAGATCGGCACACCCGCTTCGACCCATGTTGGCGCGGGCAGCGGTGCGGGGTTGCGCCCGTTGGGGGTAGCCACGCCGGGAGTGGTGTTGTTATTCGGGATGCAGGCGGTGAGAATGAGAGAAGTATAGAGTACAGCGTACAGAGTAAAGCGTAATAAGGTTCGAGGCACGAGGTTCGAGGTTCGAGACAGTGTAGCATCTCCAACGAATTTTGAAATCACGTAGGGGCGACACATGTGTCGCCCGTTTGCGTTGGTGAAGTGCATAACGCGGGATGCTAAGAAATGGCGCAAAAGTGACAGCTTTCGGTGACTAGCCCATCGGCGTGGGCACAGCGTCGGTGTCAGTGGCGGGTTCAGCGGTGACGGCTTCGGTTGCGGCTGTCGTCGCCTGCGGCGCTTCGGTGTTTTCCTCAGTGACCGCTGCCGTTGATGCTTCTTGTGTCGCGTCGGTGGTACTCTCGTCGTCGCCGTTAGGGACGTTTGACGCTGACAATGGCGCTATACGCATATTTTCGGGAAGAGGGCCGCGCTGAATGTCCATACTGCCAAACAGAACGCCGAAAGTGCTGATCTGCTGCAAGCCGCATTCTTCCTCAAAGGCTTCGATCTGGCCGTTCTCGTTAGCGTCTTGACCACTTAACAGCGCATTGGCCAGCGAGACCGCTCGTTCAGCGTCAGGCGCGACGGCGGCAGGGTCTGGCGCGATGACCAATTCCTGCTCAATGCTGACCACTTGATCGGCCCACAGACGGGCGTTTTCGAGGCAGATGCGGATGAACTCGGCATCGCGCTGCAAGGTGAACGCAGCGTCCGGCGCGGCTATGGCTTCTTCTAGATTGGCTTCAATGTCGTCTAGGAATACGTAGACGCCAATGCCACGACCCGGATTATCGGCGCGGCCATTGCCATCGTAATCGACCTGCTCACGCTCACCGTTCAAAATGTTGATGGTGTGTTCAGCGTGGGTATGCAGCCCGCCGACGTTGGTTGCCTGCTGCGCTAATCCGCTGTGGTTGGCGGCGGTTCCAGCTTCGGTGAGCGCGCCTTCGAGCAAGCTGCCACCGTTCAATCCATCGGGTGATGCAATGAAAATCTCGGTGAGCGCGGTGCTTACAGATGGCGGAACGCTGCCGCTGTAAACGACATCTTCACTTGGGCCATTGTCAGCATCTTCTTGCAGCGTGATGAGGATGGCATTGAAATTTGCGGGCAATACGCGGCTTTCGCTGTCGTTATAAGCGAGTGCGCCGTTGCCAAGCGCATCCAGCGAAACCTCACCGAGATTGATAAAAGCGCCGTCAGTCGTGTTTTGCAGCCATGCAACGTAGGTTCGCCCTCCTGTCGGCGGCACCAGACCTTCAAGCTGGAGCGTCACCGAGTCACCAATGGTGTCAGCGGTGCTAGCGTTGTAACTCAAGCGTCCAAACGAAGGGATGGGGATTGACGTGGGCGCAGCGGGCACAACTTCTTGGGTTGCTTCGTCCTCTGTGGCGATGGTTGTTGGCGTGATGCCGTCCGGGTTTTGACTACTCAACACAATCAGCACGACGATGACCATCAGCGCGGCGATCACCGCAAAACCGCCCAACAAAAGCAGCGGGTTTGTGCCCTGCTGCATGACGATAGTGGTTTCGCCTGATCCGGGAATGGCCGGCTGTGTGCGCTGGCTTTGCGGGCCCAGCGGCAGTGTACTGGGCAGTGATCCTAAAGCCGTGCCCGTTCTACCGGGGTCAAAACCGCCGACAGTCGTGTTGGACAGGCGATCCATACCCGCTTCGACGCGGGGATACGAGTCGTCACTGTGAATGGCGCGGGTGAAATCCCGTGCGAATTCCGTCGCAGTCGGGTAACGCTGCTCAGGGTCTTTCCACAGCGCTCGCTCAATGACGTCTTGAAGGGATGCTGGCAGTCCATCGACGGCGGCGCGTATATCCGGTATTGGGTCGGTGATGTGCTTGATGACGATCTGCATGGCGGTTTCGGCGGTGTAGGGCTGCTTGCCGGTAATCATCTCGTAGACGACCACGCCGAGCGCGTAAACGTCGATGCTTGGAGCGACGGCCATGCCTTGGCCCTGTTCCGGCGACATATAGGCCGGTGTGCCGAGAATGCCGCCGCTGGCAGTCAGGTTGGTGTCAGCCTCAGCGATACGCACGAGGCCGAAGTCGGCCAGCAGCGCATGACCTTCGCCATCGAGCAGGATGTTTCCCGGTTTGACATCACGGTGAATCACGCCCTGTCGGTGGGCATAATCCAGCGCCGAGGCTACCTGTCGCAGCACGATTTCGACCTCAGCCAGCGGCATAGGCCCGCGTGCGATGCGTTCGCCAAGTGAGCCGCCGCTGACAAAAGCCATCACCAAGAACAGAATATCGTCTTGATCGCCATAGTCGTAAAGCGGGAGAATATGCGGGTGTTGGAGGCGGGCAATCGTGCGCGCCTCTAAGCGGAAGCGGTCAATGAAAGCAGCGTCTTGCCCCGGATGCGGCGGCAAAACTTTAATCGCCACGAAACGATCAACCTCTTGCTGATAAGCCTTGTAGACGGTTGCCATACCGCCACGGCCTAGCAGTTCGACGATCTCGTATTTGCCGAGTTTACGCCCAATTAGAGAGGTTGCCACCGTCATTCCCTTTTCAAATTGGTTGATTCTAACGCTAAAATTGGGAAGAACCCTTTGTATAGTGAACGAAATATTTATTAGATACAGATTTATTATAACGAATTAGGCAGAACAGGCTAATCACTATTATTGGGTGTTAATAAAAGGAGGGCATTAACCCCATCCTAAATCCCTCCCCGCAAGCGAGGAGGGACTTTAACACCGCTTTTGAGAGTGAGATGTGGTTAGACGACGGGCAGCGCGGCCACCGCAGCGTCGATTTCTTCCTGCGGTAGATCGTAATCGGTAAGCTGGCCGGCCAAGTAGGCATCGTAGGCGCTCATGTCGAAGTGACCATGACCGCACAGGTTGAACAGAATCACGCGCTTATCACCGGATTCTCTGGCAGCATTGGCTTCTTGGATCACACCTGCGATGGCGTGTGCGGCTTCGGGCGCGGGCACGATGCCTTCGGTGCGGGCGAAGGTCATCGCGGCGCTGAAGGTCTCTAGCTGCGGGATCGCCCGGGCTTCGATCAAGCCTTGATCGTACAGTTCACAGACGATGCTGGCCATGCCGTGATAACGCAGCCCGCCCGCATGGAGCGGCGCTGGAACAAAATTGTGGCCGAGTGTGTACATCTTCACCAGCGGCGCAACGCCCACCGAATCACCAAAATCATAGGCATAGATGCCGCGTGTCAGGCTGGGGCAGGCAGAAGGCTCGACGGCGACGATGCGGGTGTTTTTGCCGTTGGTCAAGTTTTGATGGACGAACGGCACTCCTATTCCGGCGAAGTTACTGCCGCCGCCAGCAGGCGCGACGATGACATCAGGGTATTCACCCGCGAGTTCCATCTGCTTGAGGCATTCTTGCCCGATGACGGTCTGGTGCATCAGCACATGGTTCAGCACCGAGCCGAGCGCGTATTTATATTTGCCGCCGCTGGTGGCCGCTGCTTCAACCGCTTCGCTGATAGCGATGCCCAGCGAACCTGTGCTGTTGGGGTCACGGGCGAGAACCGAACGGCCTGAATTGGTGGTGTCGCTTGGGCTGGCCGTGACCGATGCACCGAACACTTGCATAATGGCACGGCGGTAGGGCTTCTGTTGGTAGCTGATCTTCACCATGTAGACGAAACATTCCATGCCGAAGAAACTGCACGCCTGAGAAATGGCCGTGCCCCATTGTCCCGCGCCTGTTTCAGTGGTCAGTCCGGTGACGCCTTCCTGCTTGTTGTAGTAGGCTTGGGCAGTAGCGGTGTTCAGCTTGTGGCTGCCGCTTGGCGAGACACCTTCATATTTGTAGTAGATGTGCGCGGGTGTATCGAGCGCTTTTTCTAAACGACGGGCGCGTAACAGCGGTGTCGGACGCCACAGCTTGTAAATCTCACGCACTTCTTCGGGGATGTCGATGTAGCGATCCCGGCTGACTTCCTGACCGATCAGCGCCATCGGGAACAACGGCGCGAGATCATCTGGGCCGACGGGCTGCTTCGTGCCGGGATGCAGCACAGGCGGCAGAGGTCGAGGTAGGTCAGCTTGAATGTTGTACCACGAGTGTGGGATTTCGGACTGCGGTAAATCGAAGCGAACAACAGCGTCAGACATAAAGAATGCTCCTGTCAATTATCTAGTGAAAAGCGATACGGTAGGGGCACAGCATGCCGTGCCCTTACAGGGAAAATTTATGGGGGTAAGTGTAGCGACTCTAGCGTAGAGCCGCTATGCGTTTGCGGGTTGGGGTCGTGGTGGCAAATGAGCGTGGTTGATGAAGTGGATTTCGACACAATTTGCCGTTGGCGATAGCGTCTGAATAAACTGTCCATGGGCAAGGTTGAAGCGCTGTTCCTGAATAATGATCTGCGTCGCTATGTTCCTGACCAGCGGCCAGTGATGCTTGTTCCGCCGCTCGTGATGACACGAGCAACGACCAGCGCCGCGCGTGACGCTCTAAGTCTTGAATGTTGACGCTAGATGTTGCCTCGCGCGCCTGTGCGATAGCCCCCATAAAGGCTTGTTCACGCTCAATGCTGCTAAGGCTTGACGGGGCGACTATGGGGCAGCGCGGTACAAGCGACTGCGCTGCAAGCTGGTTAGCACGGGTCTCGATGGCAAATAGAACGATATGCGCTCGACGGAGAAAGGTGCTGCTGCCGCCGAGCGCATCTTCACGAGATAAGCTGTAGTTGTCAGACATAAGCGCAGGTGACGCGTCGGATGGGTTGATTAATAGACTGCATAAGCCTGTTCAAGTTCTTCACGTAATTGTAGATAGCTTTGATAGCGAATCTTGCTCACCTCACCACTTTGAACGGCGGCGCGTACTTTGCAACCGGGTTCATGGATGTGAGTACAGTCTCCAAAGCGACACTGCGAAACCAATGGCGCGATCTCGATAAAATAGGCATCGAGTTCTTCGGGTTCGACATCCCAGATGGAAAGCGTGCGAAGTCCCGGCGTATCCGCCAGATAACCGCCGCCTTCGAGCTTAATCAGCGCGCTGTCGCGGGTGGTGTGTATGCCCTCTTTGCGGGCCTCACTGACGGACTTGACGGCCCGCCCCAACCCCGGTTGAACGGCGTTGAGCAGGCTGGTTTTGCCGACACCGGATGGGCCGGTGAATGCCGATATTTTGCCTTGAAGCTGCTGGCGCAGTTCGTCCACGCCAACTTTGGCGAGGGCGCTGGTGTACAGGACGGAATAGCCGAT
>JACMMD010000887.1 GCA_014379235.1 Anaerolineae bacterium | reverse complement strand
CCAATCCTGATCTTTTTGGCGATCAGCCCGCGCTGCCCTTCGACGGCGACAACACGATGCCCAACCGTCCGGTTTCGGACTACACGGTTCAGCACAGCCCGAGCCAATACGGCCAAGAGGCTCGTCCGCAGCCGCGCCCATCCGCGCAGAATACCCTAACATCGTCGCAGTCCCCTTCGCAATCCCCATCGGCATCGACCATGCCATCATCGCGCTCGGCCTCGACGCAACCGCCACAAGCAGCACCTTCAGCGCGCCCGACGATGCCGCAGCAGACTCAGCCGATGAGCGCCAACACCAACAATCAGCGCACAGCGGCAGGAGCCTATCAGCAGGGTTATGCACCGCCTAATCCGCCTGCACCGCCGCCCGGCCAACGGACTCGCGCTGGTCAAGACCCCGCTTTGCCACGCCGCAAGCCGACGCGCAAGAAGATTCTGGGCTTTCCGGCGGGATGCGTGACTGTATTTCTGGCGCTATTTGCCTCGTTCTGCGGCGGCTTGACGCTGATTACCGTCGTGGCTGTCGTGGCGGCAGGGACACGGGTTGAGCAGCTTGTTCAAGAACGGATCGCGCTGGTCGATGACTACCAGAACTTCGAAAGCACGTTCTTCTATGATCGCAATGGTCAGGTGCTTTATGAGACTTTTGGCGAAGGACGCCGCACCAACGTCGATTACGCCAATTTTCCGCAAGACCTCATCAACGCGACGGTAGCCATTGAGGATGATACCTTCTTTAGCAATCCCGGCGTTGAGGTCGAGGCGACAGGCCGCGCCTTCTTACAATACACCGGACTGATTGAAGGTTCGAGCGGCGGCAGCACGATTACGCAGCAGGTCGTTCGTAACGTGCTGTTCGACTTCGCGTACCGCGCTGAACGCAGCGTCACCCGTAAGCTAGAAGAGATTTTGCTGGCGCTGGCGCTCAAGCAGCGTAAGACCAACGAAGAAATTCTCGAACTGTATCTGAACGAAATCTACTACGGAAGCCTCGCCTACGGTGCGGAAGCCGCGTCGCAGGTGTTCTTCAACAAACACGTCAACGAACTGTCGTTGGGCGAAGCGGCGCTGCTGGCCGGTCTGCCGCAGTTCCCGGCGGAGTACAACCCGCTCGACCCTGATCCCGAAGTGCAGGCGGCGGTTTCGCTGCGCTGGCGCACCGTACTGGATCGCATGGTGGAAGAAGGTTATATCACCGACGCACAGCGCGATGAAACCCTGCGGCAGGGGTTGACGTTTAGCTCGGCGGATGTGCCGCTCAACGCGCCGCATTTCACCGTTTACGCGCAAACCGAGGTTGAACGGCTGATGGGCGAACTGGGTTACAGCCCTGAGGATGTTGCTCGCGGCGGTCTACGTATATTCACCACCGTTGACCTGCGAATCAACCAGATGGCGCAGCAGGCCGCCCGTGACCAGATAGCGCGCTTATCGGCCAATCAGGTCAGCAACGCGGCGGTGCTGGTGATGACGCCGCTCACGGGTGAAATTCTGGCGATGGTCGGCAGCGTCGATTACGACAACGACGACATCGACGGGCGCGTGAACGTGACGATTTCGCTGCGACAGCCGGGAAGCACGATGAAGCCCTTCACCTACTCGGCGGCCATCGAGGCCGGAATGACGGCGGGCGAT
>JACMMD010000886.1 GCA_014379235.1 Anaerolineae bacterium | reverse complement strand
TTAATGCCCCCATTCTAGGTAGCGAATAAAGCGATGTCAACCTTACTGAACACCTGTTCTATTATACCATGACTCGCTTTTTCTCTCGCGCCCCACGTTTAGCCAACTCTCAGCCAACGCTGCCCGAAAGCCCTAGCGAATGCCTAGCGGGCTATGATAACATGCCTGCATGACTAACAATCGTAAGCACCCCACCCAACGTTCTCGTATTGCGTTGCCTATTGCGTTTGTGTTTTGCGTCGCACTTGGCATTTTGATGGGCTGTGTGCCGCAGTCACCGATCCCGGTGTACATTACGCCCACGCCGCAGCCGGGTGTCAGCATTCAGCCTACGGCCTCAACGACGACAGCCGCCGTGCTTGTGCCTATGCTGCCAACATCAACCTCGTCAGCGCCAATAGCGTCGCTCGTGCCAACACAAGCCGATACTACAGCGTCGCCAACCGAAGTCACCGACGAAGGAACGCCGACTCAAGTGCCGACCCTCGTGCCAATTGTGACGAATACGGCTGCTGCTCCGCCGACCAGCGCCGGCCCAACGCCGACGTTCATGGGTGCGGTGGTCGGTTCAGATTACGTGCTGCCCCCGACGAGTACACCGCGTCCGAGCCTGACTCCCACCGAAGGGCCGACATTGACACCGGGCCCCAGTGATACGCCGCAGGGCCCGACGGGTACGCCGCTTCCGGGAATCGACCTGAACAGCGTTGGTGTTCAGCTTGTGGGCATCAATGTCGATGGTGCAGACTTTAATAACGATTTGTACCGCGCTAGTGAACATCTCGGCGTCGGTTGGGTGAAATTGCAAATCCCGTGGGACAATGTGCAGCCCGATGGCCCGACGGACATGGGTGAGAGCTTCCGCCGCTTGGAGATTTATATCGAGCAGGCGCACAATCAGGGCTTTAATGTGCTTCTGAGTGTGGCTAAAGCGCCGGATTGGGCGCGCTCTAACCACGAGCAAGATGGCCCGCCGGATGACCCGCAAGCGC
This sequence comes from Anaerolineae bacterium, assembly GCA_014379235.1. Lineage (GTDB taxonomy): Bacteria > Chloroflexota > Anaerolineae > Aggregatilineales > Phototrophicaceae > JACMMD01. Next base: position 8,628 of record JACMMD010000886.1, on the reverse strand, counting down.
TGGCTAACTTTATCACGTTGATGTTGAGCGAATTCGGTTATGCCGTGAACGCAATTGAGGTTTGGAATGAGCCGAACCTTGACCGCGAATGGATAGGGCAGCCGATCAACGGCGGGCGCTACATGGACTATTTCCGCCCCGCCTATGATGCCATACGCGCTTATTCTCCGACCATTGCTATTGTCACAGCGGGGCTTGCGCCAACGTCGAATTCGGCGGGTACAGTGGATGATCGCACATTCTTGCAGCAGATGTACAACGCGGGCTTGGCCAATTACAGCGATGTTGCTGTTGGCATCCATCCTTACGGTTGGGGGAATTCGCCCGATGCGCGCTGCTGCGACCCCAGTGATGCGCGTGGCTGGGATGATCGCCCGCAGTTCTTCTTCATGAATACCATCGAAGACTATCGTAACATCATGGTCAACAGCGGCCATTCTAACAATCAACTCTGGGTGACGGAGTTCGGTTGGGGGACATGGGATCGCTTCCCCGGCGACCCGCCCGAACCGTGGATGCGCTATAACAACGAGCAGGATCAGGCAAATTACACTATCCGCGCCCTCGAAATTATGTCCGATCTCGGTTATATCGGGCCGCGCATCATCTGGAATCTGGATTTCGCCGTGCCGATCTTGATCGACCAGCGTGACGAGCGCATCATTTACAGCCTTGTGCTGCCCGAAGGCAACCCGCAAGAGCGTCCGCTCTACTGGATGCTGTACGAGATCAAGCAAGCCACTCAAACGGACGACGATTAGTAAAGTAAATAAGCGGGAAAACAGAAGAGCGACCAATTTGGTCGCTCTTCTGTTTTGAAGTCTAGTAGACGTTCGGGCTTAGTCCCGAACGAGTGATTCCTCGATGCTGTCGCTGTCGTCATAGCTGTCAGTGTCATGATCGAGCGCGCCTTGCGCTTCGAGCGTGACGTTCGGCGCTGTCAGTTCGCGGTCTTGGTAGGTATGGAAACCTGTACCAGCCGGGATCAGCTTACCGATGATGACGTTCTCTTTCAGGCCATATAGGCGGTCAATCTTGCCTTCGATGGCCGCGCCCGCTAACACCTTGATCGTGTGCTGGAAGCTGGATGCCGACAGGAAGCTCTCGGTGCTGAGTGCCGCTTTGGTGATGCCGAGCAGCATTGGCGCGCCTGCGGCAGGCTCACGCCCGTCGCGCAGCAAGCGCTCGTTGATATTCAGCAGCATCAGGCGGTCAATCAGTTCACCGGGCAGCAGTTCGCTGTCGCCGCTGCGAGTGAGTTGCACTTTAGACAGCATCTTGCGGATGATGATCTCGAAGTGCTTGTCCGCGATGTTCACACCCTGATTACGATACACGTCCTGAATTTCGGACAGCAGGTAAAGCTCTGTCTGCTCCGAACCCAGAATACGCAGGATGCGATGCGGGTTCTTCGAGCCTTCGGTAAGCTGCTGGCCCGCATAAACCTGCGCGCCTTCGCTGACTTCGGGCACGAGACGAGCGCTCGACGGAATTTCGTATTCTTCTTCCTGACGACGTTCGTAGCGCAGGAAGACCGTGTTGCCCTCGACATGGATCGTGCCCGCGAACTCCGAGACAATGATTTCATCGCCGTTGGGGTCTTTGGCCAGCGGTTCGCCTTCCTTGACAACCTGATCTTCCGCAACCAGCACTTGCCAGCCCTTCGGCGCTTCGTACTGGCGGTTGAAAACCTCGCTGTCGATGACGGTGGCGATACGCACACCATCGCGCTTGCTCAGGCGCACCGTGCCACTGATGTCAGTGATAACGGCCTCGCCCTTGGGCTTCTTGCGCGCCTCGAACAATTCTTCAACACGGGGCAGACCGCTGGTGATGTCACCGCTGACCTGCGCCGTACCACCTGTGTGGAAGGTACGCAGGGTTAGCTGAGTGCCGGGTTCACCGATGGACTGTGCGGCGATGATACCCACTGCCGTGCCGATTTCGACCATTTCGCCGCGACCAAGATCGCGCCCATAGCACAGGGCGCAGATGCCGTGAACGAGCGAGCAGGTCATTGGGCTGCGGACGTGGGCCGCTTCCATGCTGCAGTTCTGGATGGTGTCTGAAACTTCCTCGTCAAGCAGGTGATTTCGTGCGACAATCAGTTCGCCCGTGTCCGGGTGATACATATCGCTGGCCGCGCAGCGCCCGACGATACGCTCGTACAGCGTTTGTCCGGCGATGTTGTCAGCGCGACGAACCCAGACGCCTTCTTCCGTGCCGCAGTCGGTACGGTTGATAATCATATCCTGCGCGACGTCTACCAGACGGCGGGTGAGATAACCCGCGTCCGCAGTACGCAGCGCCGTGTCCGCCAGACCTTTACGAGCGCCGTGCGTGGAGATGAAGTATTCGAGCGCGGTCAGTCCTTCGCGGAAGTGACTGCGAATCGGCAGGTCGATGATACGACCCGACGGGTCAGCCATGAGGCCGCGCATACCAGCTAGCTGCGTGATCGGGCCGAAACCACCTTTGGTCGAGCCGGAGATCGCCATAATGGCAATCGGGCCGTAGGGGTCAAGGGCGTCGCGGATTTCGTCTTGCAGCGTATCCTTCGCACGATTCCAAACGTCAATTGTGAGTTGATAGCGCTCGTCATCGGTCATCAGTCCGCGGCGGAAGTCGCGGTCTGCGCTTTGCACGGTGGCATCAGCGCCTTCGAGAATGGCGTTGCGCTCCTGCGGGATGGTGAGATCGGAAACAGCAATCGTTGTGCCGGAGATCGTCGCGTAGTGGAAGCCGAGATCCTTGATGGCGTCAACGATGTCTGTCGTGCGATCTGCGCCGAGCTTCTGGTACGAGCGGGCCACCAATGTTTGCAGCGCTTTCTTACCCTGCGTTTCCTGCACGAAACGGAGTTCGTCCGGCAGAATACGATTGAAGATCGCGCGGCCAATAGTGGTGATTTCCGGCTCGTCCTGCGGCGAACTGTGATCGTAGATGTTGCCGAGCAGTATCGGCGTGTGCAGCCCGACAAGGTTGAGGCCGTAGAGATACTCTACCTCGTCCATGTCCACAACCATACGACGCTCTGCAAGGTTGGAGATCGCCAACTGGTCTGTCAGGTTCCGCTTTTCCATGAGCTTTTTCATCTCATAGGCATTGGCCAACATGCAGTCTACTTCGCCTTCAAGCATCGCACGAATGGTGCGGTTGATCGCGGTTTCAGTGACAGTTACGCGCCCGTTTTCATCGGTTTCTTCCACATCCTCGTATACAACCGCGCCAGGAATGGTGTGGTTGACGAGGAAGTAGTAACCATTGGAACGGAAGGCGATGCCGACACGCGGGCCGGGATTGAGTACCGTATTGATCGAGCGGAACTCGTCAACGCGATCCTTGAGCGTGATGATCTCGACAGTGGGATCCATCGTCAGATAGTAATTGCCGAGCACCATGTCCTTCGACGGGCCAACGATAGGCTGACCGTCGGCGGGCTTGAGCAGGTTGCGCGTACTGAGCATCAGTTCGCGGGCTTCCTGCACGGCCTTGTCGCTCAAAGGAACGTGGACAGCCATCTGGTCGCCGTCGAAGTCAGCGTTGAACGCCGAGCAGACGAGTGGGTGAATCTGGATGGCTTTACCTTCGACCAACTGCGGCTCGAACGCCTGAATACCCAGACGATGCAGGGTAGGGGCGCGGTTGAGCAGCACCGGACGCTCTTTGATGACTTCTTCCAGCACTTCCCATACTTCGGGGCGTTCACGCTCGATGATGCGCTTGGCACCCTTCACGTTGCTGGCATAGTTGTGACGCACAAGGCGGCTGATGACGAACGGGCGATAGAGTTCCAGCGCCATCGTCTTGGGCAGACCGCATTGGTGCAGCTTCAATTTAGGGCCGATCACGATGACCGAACGGCCAGAGTAGTCCACGCGCTTACCGAGCAGATTGCGGCGGAAGCGGCCCTTCTTACCCTTGAGCATATCGCTGAGGGATTTCAGTTCGCGGCGGCCACGACGGCTGAGTGCCTTGCCACGCTGGCTGTTGTCGATCAGACTGTCTACCGCTTCTTGCAACATACGCTTCTCATTACGCACGATTACATCGGGCGCGCCGAGTTCAAGCAGATGCTTGAGGCGGTTGTTGCGGTTGATGACGCGGCGATACAGGTCGTTCAGGTCGCTGGTCGCAAAACGTCCACCGTCAAGCTGCACCATCGGGCGCAGATCGGGCGGGATGACCGGCAGCACTGTCAGGATCATCCACTCAGGGCGGTTAGCGCTCTTACGCAGACTTTCGACCACACGCAGGCGCTTGGTGGCCTTCTTCTTACGCTGCTTCGAGCGGGTGGTACGAACTTCGTGCCATAGTTCCGCTGCCAGCGTGTCGAGGTGCATACCCTTGAGGATTTCATAGAACGCTTCCGCGCCCATGTCCGCCTGGAACACCTGACCATAACGGCTCTTGAGTTCACGATAGCGGGTTTCCGACAGGAATTGCAGCACTTTCAGGTCGCGCAGTTCAGCACGCGCACGGTCAGCATTCTGACGCACGTTGCTGATACGGCCTTCGAGTTCGGTGCGATGCTCCGCGAGATGCGTTTCCGCTTCGCCAGTGATAGTGCTGGCTTCATGGTTGAGGCGGTTGAGTTCCTGCTGACGCAGTTCTTCCGCTTCGGATTGCAGTTCATTGATACGAGCATTCACCGCCGACTGAATGCGGGAGATATGATCGTTCTCGACTATTTCGCCCTTAGCCGCGATAACGGTACCTGCACTGACGAAGTTGATGTCCGATGGAGCAGCTTGACCAAGCTGTGCTTCAATGCGGTTCTGAATGACCTGTGCCTCTTGCACAAGTTGTTCACTGCGCGCGGCCAGTTCCTCGTCAGAACGTGCTTGAATATCACGCGCATGACCTTCGTTTACGCCAAGCGCGCTGTCGCGTTCACTGCGAATTGCCTGCATTTGCTCTTCAAGATCGCCACCGAGCGATGTTTCCTTTTGGGAAAGCTCACGCTCTAGGCGGGACAGCGCTTTGTGACGAGCTTCTTCGTCAACGTAGGTGATGACATACTGCGCGAAGTACAATACACGGTCAAGGTTACGACGGCTTACGTCCAGCAGCAAACCGAGATAGCTCGGAACGCGGCGGGTGTACCAAACATGCGCGACAGGGGCGGCGAGTTCAATGTGTCCCATGCGCTCACGGCGAACCGATGCACGGGTGACTTCGACACCGCATTTATCGCAGACAATACCGCGATAACGGATGTTCTTGTACTTGCCGCAGTAACACTGCCAATCTTTGGTGGGGCCGAAAATTGCCTCGCAGAACAATCCGTCTTTTTCCGGGCGTAGGCGACGATAATTGATCGTCTCCGGTTTGGTAACCTCGCCATAAGACCAAGAGCGAATCTGTTCCGGTGAAGCTAGGCTGATGCGGAGTGCGCTGAAATCTTTCGCCTCCAAGGCGTATCCTCCTCTGCGCTAAACCGAATATGAAAATGTTTGTTTACTGCTTACCACTGGTCAAAATTGACTTGAAGGTGGGGGAAAGGCATACACCTAAGTGCCACCAACAACAAAAATAGCGCGTGGATTCAGTTCATCCATCGCTGCTAATTCCACTTTCTGATACCAACCGCAGGGGCAAATATAATCGACCTTGACGGATTTTGTCAAGGGACAAACTCGATTCTTGTGGGAGTTGTTGTCAAAATTGACACGAACCATCCTCGTGCAATCTAGTCACATAGTAGCATCGCTAGGGGTTCGTGTCAAGCAACCTTAAGGGCCGCCGCCGCCAACCACGAGAGGCGGTGGCGCAGGGAACTTCGCTAGCAGGATGGCCATCGCATCGGCAAGCGTCTGCCCGTCCCAAATGGCTTGCCCGTTCTGCGACACCTGCCCGGTAGTGTAATCATAGGTAAAGAAGGGAATCTTACCTTGATCCAAGTCTGCTTTAGTTTGCGCGGCGGCGACTACGGGTTGGTAATTGTGGCCACCCGCCGCGATGCCAGCCTCTCCAGCCAAACCGTAGCCGATCACGTCGCCACCAACTAAGGTGTTTCCACGTGGGATTTTCGCGGCGGCTTGATTGGCGATAGCCCAACGTGTATGTGTCGGCGGATTATCACCTACCACACCGTCATCGGCCTGAATATAACCTGCGTTCTTAAAGCGATTCGCCCAGAAATTGGTGAACAACGGGACAACACGCCCCTGTTTGTTGTTGAAGGCGGCTTGAATGGCTACCAAGAAAGGTGTCGAGTTGGCGAGCATCGCTTGAATGATCCCGCTGCGTGATCCGCCCACGTTGTTATTGATGTCATTGACATCGGTTGTGGTTCTCGCTTGATTGTACTTTGAGAAACCTGATTGACTGGATGCCTGATTCAAACGCCCTGCATTGAGCGAATTGTCAGCGTCGATGAAATAAGGTTTGCCATTATTCCAGATGACATTTTCCTGATGAACGTCCGACATACCTGCTAAGAATGCGAAGGCGACACCTTCAGACATCGCTTGTGTGTCAACTTCGTGACCATTTTTGGCCTTTGCCATCTGACCCTGAACAAACTCAATGATCGAGCCGTGGTTCGCGTGGGTTTCCATCTTGATGGTGGAAACCGAATCGGCTGGGTTGAGTCCCGCCAGCACATTTACCTGATTGGCTAGGCTGGTAGCCTGTGTGCCAAACAGCGACTTTTCAATGTTACGGTCTTCCGGCTTGATGACAACCTTAATCGACGCCACATTAGGAAACATACCGTTGGCATCGCTTGGCTTTGTATAGGTCACGAAGATCGCGCCTAATCCATGATCGTGCAGATCGCTGCCTTCAATCTCAACCTTCGTAACCTGAACTTGAGTTATATCAGGTGGATAGATCTGCGATTTCCAGTGGTTGATCGAGGCGACAGCCTCGGTTGCTCCCTGCGTGACTTTCGCAAAGACATTCTGTGCCCACGTAAACCATTTGTTCTTTTGACCTGCATCAGCATTTGACAGTGAGATACGAAGCGGGTTTTTCAAACCCTGCATGTTTTCGGGGTTGGCGAGGAGCGCCGGATTCAATCCGCCAACAATTGCGGCGTTTTGCAAGATGCCTCGAAGGCGCTCCACGACATAACTTGTGCGGTCAATCTGGGATTCTTCCCGAGGTGTGAGCGCGAAAAGTTGATGGGCAGCGTTCATCCGCCCGAAGTCAGGCCCAATTTTAACAATATCATCTGCCGGAGTTTGAATGCTCTTTTCAATAATGATGTATTCGCCGACATCTTCATGCCAGTCGATCTGAAGATTTTGCGGACCTCTATCACCAACGACTATCTGCGTTGGCTTCGGGTAAACTTTGGGCGCAACTTTAGCATTTCGAATATAGGTGTTCGTCATCGGGTCATTCGCAGGATCCCAGTTGGCCGCGGTGGTATCAACGGCACGAGTCCAAGTCACATTTGGGATGAGTTTGCGATGCTGAACGATCTGATCTGTCTGGTCGATGACAACTTCCGCATCCGAGGGGATGTTACGTCCGGTTTTTGTCTCCTTAAGGACGGTAGCGCCAAGAGCGGGACGTAAATGCGTCTTTGACCTTACCCGCGCAGGTTGGAAATTGCGCTGAACCGTCGTGTCTGACGAGCCATTCAACAGCTTGAGTGTCGCTTGATTGCCGATGGTACGCTGCAAGCGCAAGATGTCTTTATGCGTCATTGTCGTTGTATTGATCCGGGAATCTTGTATCGGTAATTGGGAGAATATGTCGGGCGATTCAGAGATTGGCGGTGCTTGGTGGGATGTTGTCGACTTTGTATCAGGGGAGTTGGACTGTTTCGATGCTTTTTCGTGAGACATCTGTCACGCCTTTACTGACAAAAATAGTTAGCCAATAAGTTATAATCCAAATGATGGCGCGTGCGATGAGTGGAACACTATTCACCCAAATATAAGTCTTACGTAATCGGAAGTCAATCAATTGCGCTAAATTACGCTGACTCTCTAATGTGCTTTTACTCAATGTTTGGCGAGGACAGCACCATGCGCGTGAGGTTGACAGCTTGACCGGGAATGCTAATCTCAACACGCAGCACTTGACCGGGTGATTCCGCTGGCCCTTCGAGCAGGAATGGCAGCCCACCGACGACGGGTATCGTTGTGGTGTAAAGCGTGCGGATTCCGGCAGGATCGCCGAAGAGGGTGAACGCTGCTTCGCCGTCTTGCGTCGGTAAAATCTCAATACGCGCATTGCTGACCGAACGGCGCAGGGTGAGCGCTAACGGACGCTGCACACAGGCTGGTGCGGCATCGGCGAAATCAGCGGTGAGAACGATACGACTTTCGCGCTCGATTATATTAAGCGGCGTTCGCGCACACCCCGGCGGATTGGGGGCTTTCAAACTAAAGACCAGACTCCACTCTTCGAACTCGCCGCCAACCAGTGTCAGCGGCGGTGTGATGATGTCGCCGTTGGGCAAGAAACTGAAGTCGATGTCGAACGGCTCGTTGGAGAGCGCAATGGTGCTGACAGCAACATTATCACGCTCATCGCTTTCATCAACATCGCCGTCGATGTCAATCGTGATGATCGAGTCGTATGACCCCCACCAACCATAGCTGTAGGTCAGGCTGATATTCTTGGTCGCTCCCGCCGGAACGTTGTCGATTTCACCGTCGAGCGCGT
>JACMMD010000088.1 GCA_014379235.1 Anaerolineae bacterium | reverse complement strand
GCTGGCTTCGTTCCATTCGCGCTGACATCCTATCGTGAGCCTTCAGCCGCACCATTACCCGAAGCGGTTCGCACACTATATGTCACCGAGCACAGCGCGGGTTATGGTCTGCGCGAGGCCGTGCTGGATTTCCCACGCACAATCACACAGCGCGATATTCCAATCATAGGCAGCATGTTCCCAGATAGCTGCCGCCGTGCCAATTTTTACGCCGAACCTGATTTGAAAATGCGCTGCACGGATGCGCCGGGACTGCCATTCATTGAGGCGGCCCTAGCAGAGCAGGGCGAAGTTTATGTCCTAGTGGAGACGCCGCCGATCATTGGCTTGGATGTTACAACAGTCGAGGGAGCATCGGTAGAATTTCTCGGCGCGTCTCCACGTCCCGGCGAAACCGACGAATCAGCGGCGGTGAAACTATGGTTGTTGACCATTAATCGTTAAGGGTAGGGGCGAACCTGTGTGTTCGCCCGTGTGGGCAGACACATAGGTCTGCCCCTACAAGGAGATTTCGAACTAGAGTGTTGCCTCAATCCTGAAACCGAAACGCACACCATTATCCGACCAGCGAATCCATGCCGGAGTCATGATGTACAATGTACTGGCGGCGATCTGCGAATCGAGATCGGGCGGAAGCGTGAACTTGCGTAGGTACAGCGTGAGGATTTGTTCGCGCACACGGTCATCTTGCACGGCTTCGGCTGTGCCTTCGATCTGCAAGCCGCGAATATCTTTCCACTGCCAGATGTTCGGGTAAATCGTGGCGGCGACAACTTGGCGAGAGGTGAGGTTAACGCTGTGGCGGCTGTCTGCCGATGACAGCCAATAGAGGTTGAGCGCATCATCAGAAATGTAGAACACTGGCGCGACCTGCGGTTTGCCGAACTCGTCTACCGTCGCCAGCGACAGCGTAGACTGCGCGTTTAAGAAGCTGAAAATGATGCTGCGCTGCTCAGTCGAGAGTTGTCGTTTCAGGGGGCCGGTCATTTTGCGCCTCTCTCGCTTTGTTCATGCCTAGCCACTCAAAGTATAACTCGTTACGGATACCAATTCGAGCCAGTGCGCGCCCGACTGTACCATTCACGATGTCGTCCACCGTCTGCGGGCGGCCATAGAACGCTGGAACCGGCGGCATAATCACCGCGCCATTTTCGGCGGCTTGCAGCATCAGGCGGATGTGGCCGATATGCAGCGGTGTCTCGCGCAAGAGCAGCAGTACGGGGCGGCCTTCTTTCAACTGCACATCGGCGGCGCGGCTGAGGAGATCGGCGTTGTAACTGTGAGCGATGGCCGACAGCGTTTTGATGCTGCACGGCGCGACGATCATGCCGAGCGTGTCGAACGAGCCAGACGCGATACTCGCGCCGATGTTGCCCGCAGAATGCACCACGCCGGCCAGCGCTTCAACGTCTTTTATAGACCAGTCGGTTTCCTGCGTGATCGTTGCCCGCGCCGCACCGCTCATGATGAGATGCGTCTCAATCGCGTCGTTTTGCGCCAGCGTTTGCAGCATCCGTATACCGTAGATCACGCCGGACGCGCCAGAAATGCCGATGATTAAGCGGTTAGCCATTAGCAGTTAGCCTTCAGCGGTCAGCAATCAGCAATCAGCTTAGCGACTGCGTAACCATGCTTCATTTCCATCGAAAATGTCTAAGATGAATTCTTTTCCAATAGAAATATTCCCAAAAGAGACAAGCGTTAAATCTAGACTACGAATATGTTCATCATAAAACGCTGCATAATCTGTATCCCCCGGATTTTCGATAAGTTCAACATACTTATCAAACAGATGACGATAGTTTTCAAAGGCCAATGTAGGTTCAAAATCGCAAATAAACCAATCCCGATCTCGGCTACGAAAATGTAGCACACCTATCAGCTTATTTTCTCGCCACAGTTCCCAACCGCGTCTTTGTCCTTCACTCATCATTTGAAACTCTGTACTCCGTACCCTGTACTTGGTACTACTTCTCTCCCCACACGACCACCATCGTATTGAGCATGAACGTCTGATGCTGCACGTTCTTGAACCCGGCGGCGCGAAACAGGGAAGCGAGTTCTTCCGGCGTTTTGAATGCCACAATCGACGCGGGCAAATACTTGTAGGCGTCCGCGCCTTCCGGGCCGACGATTATGCGCCCCATTGTGGGGATGACGTAGCGCAGTTGAATGTCGATGAACGGGCGCAGCAGGTTGGGCGGCGGCGGCACACCGTCCAGCGTGACCACACGTCCGCCGGATTTCAACACGCGAAGCTGCTCACTCAATGCGCGGGGGATGTCGGCGGCTGTGAGATTACGCAGCAGAAAGCCGGATGTTACCGCGTCGAACGAGTTATCAGGAAAGGGCAGGTTGAGCGCTTCAGCACCGCACCAGCCCACGCGAGAGCCGAGTTCGCGCGTCTGCCCGACATGCATCATCGGCAGCGCGAAATCGCCGCCGATGGCGTGTAAATCGGGCGTGACTTTCAACGCCTCGAACGCGATGTCACCGGTTCCGGTAGCGAGGTCAAGCAGCTTGCCGCCGCGTGGCAGTTTGGTCTGCTTGACGACGAAGCGCCGCCAGCTCATGTCTTGCCCGAAGGTCATCAGGCGGTTCATCAGGTCGTAGCGTTTGGCGATGCGCCCGAACATCCCCTGCACGTATTCGGCTCGTTCCTTGCCTTTGAGATGTGCCATTACAGCACCAGCCCCAAAAACACGCCGACGAACAGCGAAATGGCGATGTACGAATTGATGTTGAAAAACGCGAGGTTGATGCGCGACAGATCATCTGGTTTGACGATGGCGTTTTCGTAAGCCAGCAAACCGCCCACAATCACCAGCGCAATCCAGTAGGGCCAGCTTAAACTCGCCACTAAGCCGAGAGCGATCAACAGCAGCATCGTAATCACATGGTTGATCTTGGCCGTCAGCAGAGCATTAGCGATGCCGAAACGCGACGGCCACGAGTACAGCTCTTCGCGCTTGTCATGCTCGACATCCTGACAGGCATAAATGATGTCGAAGCCCGCAATCCAGAACGTCACCGCGAACAGCAGCAGCCATGCAGGGAGATCATCCGCCTTGAACACGCTGCCTCTTACGGCGACCCATCCGCCCATTGGCGCGAGTCCATCCGTGAAACCAAGAATGTAATGGCACAGTACCGTAAAGCGCTTGGTATACGAATAGCCGAGCAGAAACACCACCGCGCCGGGAAACAGCAGCAGTGTTAGCGAGTTCAGCAGCGCCGCCGAAATCGCCAGCAGCGCCAGCGATAACGCCGCGAACAGGATGATCGTGTTGGAACTGATCGCGCCTGTCACCGACGGACGTTTTGCCGTGCGCGGGTTGGTAGCGTCGAAACGGCGGTCAGCAAGACGGTTGATAGCGAAGGCCAGCGTTCGCGCTGATGCCATGGCCACTGTCACCCAGAAAAATTGGTGAAAGGTCGGCAGCCCGCCAGCGGCCAGCACCATGCCGACGTAAGCGAAGGGCAGCGCGAAGATCGTATGCTCGAACTTGATAAGTTCGAGAAAAGCGCGGAACTTGTCCAGCAGTGAACCGTTATCGGCAGTTGGTTGAGTGAGTGTGTTGTTCATGGTTATTGGTTAGGGATTTTCTTCTTCCAGCGATGCCGTGAGCTGTTTCACCAGCGTTTCGCGGGCTTTGGCAGATAGCATCTCTTTCGGGATTTTGCGTAGATGCGCGGCGTAATCGCCAGACGGTTTACGGCTTTTGCTGCCAACGTAATCGAGAATGGCGCGGGCGTGTTCCTCGTTGTAGGCCCACAAAACGAGATCACCGCGCAGCGGCCACTTATAGAAAGCGTCGGCGGGCCACTCCAGCGCTTTTTCAGCGACGAGGTGACAGTGCGGGCACTTCACCACGCCGCGACTCCAATGTTGATAGCTCACGCCGCTTCCGGGCGTTACCCACGGCACGAGGTTAGGATACTTCTCGACCACCAGCCAGCCACCCCAGCGGTGAACCTTGCCTTGGGTGTCGATCTTTTCTTCCTGCGGCATGGTGAACTCGAAGCTCTCGTCCAAGCGGGCGCGCTTACCGCAGCGCGGACAGTGAATCTGAATGTATGCGGGTTCGCCGTTCATCGTTCTATTCCATACTCTGACCATTTGTTATCAACGAGGGTGACGATCTCCGGCGACATGAAGATTTCTTCCGGCCAGCCGCGAGGGTGACTATCCGCATCCGTTTTGGCGGTGGCGTCGATGCCGATTTGACCGACTGCGCCACCATCAGCAGCGAAATGGTCAACCGGCCCGTTGTGAATGGCGATGTCTCGATGCCAATCGACGTTACCGAGTGCGCGCCATGCCACGTCCGACAGGTTTTTCACGTCCACATCAAGATCGACGATGACGATGTTGCGGTCAGGCGCGACTCGCCACAGCATATCCATCGCTTTTTGCGGCGAGGTCGATGATTTGTCCAGTGCGATTACCAGCACCGCGTCGGCGTACTGGGCCCATTTATCGCCGACGATAGCCGTGATTGCCTCAGAAGCGACGCTAGTTTGCGCGGGCAGTGGAGCGCGGTCAGCCTTGCGCGT
>JACMMD010000885.1 GCA_014379235.1 Anaerolineae bacterium | reverse complement strand
GTGCTCCTTCCCGCACAGTTCGGCGCACTGGCCGCGGTAAATGCCCGGCCTGTCAGCCTTGAACCACGTATCGCGCACGAACCCCGGAATCGCGTCCTGCTTGATCCCCAGCGCCGGGACCCACCATGCATGGATAACGTCGTTGGCCGTCAGGATGACGCGGATTTTCTTGCCGACCGGAACCACCACGTGATTGTCGACTTCGAGCAGGTAATTGGGATTGGCTTCGCGCTTCTTGCGGCCGGCGTCCGAATTGTCTTCGATCTGCTCGCGCGGCGTGGCAAGGCTGCTGTAGAAGCTGATCCCTTCCTGCAGGTAATCGTAGCCCCACTTCCACTGATAGCCGGTGGCTTTGATCGTCATGTCGGGGTTGGAGGTGTCCTTCATCGCGATGATGGTCTTGGTGGCCGGTATCGCCATGCCGATCAGGATGATGAACGGTACGACGGTCCACGCGATTTCCACGGTCGTATTTTCGTGGAACTGTTCGGCTTTGTGGCCGACCGACTTGCGATGCATGATGATCGAGTAGAACATCGCGCCGAACACCAAAACGAAAATCACGCAACAGATCACGAAAATCAGCGTGTGCAGATCGTAGATCTCGCGCGCGATGATGGTTTCCGGCGGCGGCAGGTTGTACTGATTGGCACTTGCCGCCAATGGCGCCCATCCCGCCGCCGCGATCACACGCTTTGCCCACTTGCCATCCATGCTTTGCTCCAACAATGCAGTGCTAAGTATTCCGGAAATGGCCGTACGGCCGATTCCGCTCGACGTTCCTCTGAGCCTAGACCGAGGAACTAAGTAAGAAACTGGCGAAGTCCCCTGACGCGGAACCGATGAATCGACACCGCCGGTTCTCCGCTCAGGTGCGCAACTGTTGCCTGAGCGTGCGGGCCATCGCCAGACGTTCGTCGCCCGTCAAGTGACGGCCAAATACGACTTCGTGCCCATGCGAGCGCAGTGCGAGCCGGCTGCCATCGCGTTCGCATATCACCTGCGCCCACCTGCGGTTGAACTCACGCCGCTCGACGTGGCCGGCATCGACGACTTCCATCGCGACGATTTCTCCCACGATGGTGAGACGCTCGTAATCCTGCGCATGGCGCTCGATATGGCGCGCAACGAAAAAGATAACCAGCAGCTCGATGCCCGCGAACGGCAGGATCAGCCACGCGCCGAGCCACGCAAAAGCCAGCGCGATAACCATTGAAATCACGGCGATGAAACCAAAGGCGAACAAACGATTAGTCGATGACAGGGAATTGTGGCGGCGCGCGATGCAGCTGTAGCCCGTTTCCTGCCTGAAAGTGCACTCCATCAAAGAAGGTCCTGTAGCGCCGCTAGGGAAGCTCTAGTTAAGTATTTCCATCAATTCGGCTCCCTGACCCAGGGATTTACAAGCGGCATTGCCCCCTTGCTCAACAGTCCCTAACGCCTGAAAAACATGCGAAATTTATCACACAGCCAGCGCCGTAAGCAACCGCAAAGCCGGGGCAATACCGCGCTGGCGCGGTGCGGGTGCCGTATTCACGCGCTTTTGAGTGAAACGAGCAGTCCGGGCAAGTCGAGTTGTCCGTATAGACGCCGGGGGTCGGGCGTGAGCGCGTGCTCAACGTCGCCGAGCAGCGGTGCGCCGAGGCGGGCAGTGAGCGCTGCGACGTTTTGGTCCGCCATCGCCATCGCCGCGTCGATGCGGTTGGCG
>JACMMD010000884.1 GCA_014379235.1 Anaerolineae bacterium | reverse complement strand
GTCGCGCCCGACTGGGTGAAGCGGCGGATAGCTTCTTCGGCAAAGCCCACCGCGTTCGACCAATCGCCGCCGAATGTTTCTTCGATCTCGTGGCGACATTCGTCCGCGATGCGGTTGAGGTGATGCAGTTCGCTCTCGCTCATGCCGAACGTGGTTCGCAGCGTTTCCTTGCCCGCGCCGCCGCCTTTTGAGTGACCTTCGAGGATGTCATCGGCTTGAGTGTGCAGCGCCCAGCGCAGCGCCATGCCTTTCTCGGCACGAATCAGAAAGTGTTCGGTGAGGCGGTTGGCGATAGCCGCTCGATACAGGCGGCGGCCTTCCATGCGCTGTCGCAGCCCGAAATCGTTCCACCATTCGAGCAGCAGCGCTTCCGACGCGGCGAATAATCCGCGCTGTTCGAGATGCAGTGTGGCGATAAAGTAGGCGTAAATGCCGTCCCACATCGTGTCTTTATCGACCAGCAGCGGGTCATGCGAACCGTTCTTAGCACAGGCGGGCCGCAGTATCGAACGTGCCTTTTCAAGCGCGTCCAGATGCTCACGCGGCTCGTCAACGAATATCTGGTTAATCTCTTCAGTGAGGGTCACAGAAACTCCTCATTTTAAGTAAGTCGTTGTCAGGTGTAGGGGCGACGCATGCGTCGCCCCTACGAAGATACTTACGGAAACTGTTTTTGGAAGGCTTCGATAGCCGCGTTCATTGCTTCTAGCTTCTGGTCGTCGTCGTCATCCGCATCGGCGGTTTCATTGTCCGCGAGAAGATGCGCGAGGATGTCAACAAGAGCGCGGCGCATCTCGGCATAGGCATGTTCCGCTGTTTCTTCGTCTGCGAGGAAGCGCGTATGCACCATCCAGCCATATACGCCGCAGGTGATGGCATAGGGCGCAAGAGTGGTGTCCTTTTCGAGCGTGATACGCGCTCCGGCAAGGTGTTCTTCGTCTTGTAGAATCGAGCCGCCCTCGTTGCCTGTGCGCCCGATAGTATGCCCGTCCTCGAATGGTTGCCATGTTGCCATAGACTCGCCCTTCCGATGAAGTAATTCAAAACCATTTTAACCGCCAAGTCGCCAAGAACACCAAGAAAGACAAATCAAATTATTTTGGCGAACTCAGCGTCATGGCGGTTCAACATTTTCTTTAGCCCAAGCCGTACCGCTATCGACACGATGATTGCGGCTACGAGTTCCAGCGTTCGCAGCACCGCCGCCGTGTTGATACGATCTTTGAAGCCGCTGTAAAAATCGAGATAGTCGCTGTGATCGCGGAAGGGGATCACGAAGGCGATGCGGTTATACAGCGCGACCATCACCAGCATGAGGCCGGTTTCGCGTATGTCGATGCTTTCATCACGCAGCAGCACTGCCAGCACAATCGTCTGCGGAATGAGCAGGAACGTCATGTAGCGCGGTAAATCCGAGCCGCCGTAAAACGATAGTCCGAGCATGACCAGCAGATAGAACACCAGAAACGCCTTATAGCCTGCCAGCCTTGCCCACGTTCGGCGCAAGCGTCCTCGTG
>JACMMD010000883.1 GCA_014379235.1 Anaerolineae bacterium | reverse complement strand
GGCCACGATGCGATTATCCGGGCCAAGCACGAAGCCGTTGCGGTAATCATAGAAGGGCAGCGCTTCTACGCCGCCGGGAAAGGTCGAGTTGCCTTCATTGCGGGCGGCGGTCAAGTTCCACAGCCAAGGGACGTTAGTCGTATCGTTCTCGGTGCGGCGGAGCGCTTGCGGCGCGGGATAGGTGCCGTTGAACAGCAGCAGATTGTCGTCGTCAGCAAAGGTCATCGGGCCGTGAATGCGCCGCGCTTGGCTGAGATCGGTTATAGACGAAACCAGCGTACCCACGTTGGAGTCCCACAGTTCGATGCGGGTTTCAATCGCCAGCGCCAGCCAGCGGCCATCGTGGCTAAAGGCGAAGTCGTTGTAGCCGCCGCGCTCGTAGAGCATATGTTGGGTGTTATAGGTGGCAGCGTCGACCAGCAGCAGGCGGTTGTAGGCGTCGATGATGGCGTAGCGCTCGAAAACGGGGTCATAGATGATGCGCTGTGGGATCGCCAGCCCGATCTCTTGCACGATCTCGAACGACGTTCCGGCGAGACTTTCAGTGGGCGTGGCTTCGGACTGCGCGGAAATCGTCGGCACGTTGATGGCCGTTAGCCCGATGCCGAACACGAACAACATCGCCAAAGCCGCCGAGAAGAAAAGAATACATCGCATAAAGAAATACCTTTGTGAACCAGAGATTTCAATCTCCGGCTAGAATGCTCCGAGTTTTTGTAGTGTCATCGGTACGGGCAGCTCATGAGATGCCCCTACATGATTATCTATTCAACCCGACGCGGCGAACTTTCGCCAAACGATTACCCAACGTCTGCCTGACGTTTAACTGCTGACTACTTGCGGCGAAAAAGTATATGGGAGAGTATAACTTAATCGGGTGAAACGAAAACACAGTGAGGTTTGGTTGTATGACCCGATTACGAGACTTAGGCGTAACTCCCGGCCATCTGCCTGCCGGCCCGCTTAACGCTATCACCGATGTTCCCGGTGTGAAGGTCGGACATGTCACCATGATCGAAGGCGATGGGCCGCTGGTGCAGGGTATAGGGCCTATTCGTACAGGTGTGACGGCCATTCTGCCGCACGACGGCAATCTGTTTCAGGACAAAGTGGCGGCGGCGGTTCACGTTATCAACGGCTTCGGTAAGAGCGCGGGACTGATGCAAGTCCGCGAACTCGGCAATATCGAAACACCGCTTCTGCTGACGAATACGCTCAACGTGCCGTTGGTGGCAGATGGATTGATCGCTTACATGCTCCGCCAAAACGACGACATTGGCTTGACGACGGGCACGGTTAATCCGGTGGTGGGCGAGTGCAACGACGGTTTCTTGAACGATATTCGCGGGCGGCATGTGCGCGAGAGTCACGTCTTTCAGGCGATAGAAAGCGCGGCTACTGGCCCTGTCGCTGAGGGCAATGTCGGCGGCGGCACGGGGACGCGCTGTTATCAGTTTAAGGGCGGCATAGGCACGGCATCGCGTAAGGTAGCCAAAGGGCAGTTCACCGTTGGCGCGCTGGTGCAGAGCAATTTCGGCACACGCGAAGAATTGATCGTGCTTGGCGTTCCGGTGGGCGAACACCTGCGCGAAACGCTGCTGCCTGAACCTTCCGGCGGCTCGATCATTATGGTGCTGGCGACGGACGCGCCGTTATCATCTCGCCAACTGCGACGGCTGGCGCTGCGGGCGACGTTTGGCTTGGCACGAACGGGCGCGACATGCAGCAATTCCAGCGGTGATATTGTGATTGCGTTTTCGACCACGCGCCGGATGACGCATGACCGTCCGTCAGGCAGTCCTGTTGATATGGTCGAGCGAGTGCATGAAGAAGCCATCAACAGCTTCTTTCGCGGCGCGATTGAAGCGACAGAAGAAGCAATTCTTAACTCGATGACGGCGGCGGAAACCATGATCGGGCGCGATGGTCATCTGGTTCACGCGCTGCCGTTGGACACGCTGCAAGAGTTGTTGACGAAGTATCACCGAATCCCGTAATTGTAAGGGGTCATTGATGAATACATGGTTGAATGCAGTAGTTGGGGCACGATGCATTGTGCCCCTACGAGTGACCTTGCTCATATGTCTCGCGCTGTTGGTGCAGCCGATTGCCGCGCAAGAAGAATGTGTCCCCGCTGATGGTGAACCGATTGTCTTAGGCGCGATTTTTCCCGAAGGCAACTTGCTCACACGGCGCGATGGTGACGCCTATCAGGGCGCGGAAGCCATGCGACAGGCGATCAACGCCTGCGGCGGTGTCAACGGGCATCCGGTGGAGTTTATGTACGAACCGGCCAATGACCGTGACGATGCCGCTGAAGCCGCGCAGCACTTGATCGACGCAGGTGTGCCGCTGATCGTCGGCAGCGGATCGCAGGCGGTCAGCGAAGGAGCGCGGGAAGTTACCGAAGCGGCGGGCGTCGTCTTCTGGGAAATGACCGAAGCATTGGACGATGCGGGAGAGTGGTCGTTTTCGTCGCGCCCAACAAACGAGTTTTTGGGAAGTCGAACGGCGCAAATCGTAACCGCCTTAGCGCATCCGACATTGGGCATAACGGACGGCATTCAATCCCGCATTGCACTGGTTTATGAGGATCGTCCGCGAGGGCAGCAGGTAGCGAGTGGCGTTCTGCAAGCGTTAGGAAGGTCGGATCAAGAGCTTACGATAGAATATCCTTATTCTGATACGCTTTTTAATGCTTATGAACTTGCGGAGCGTATCCGCGATGAAGATATTGATATCTTGATTCTAAGCATGTTTGACGAGGATGCCGAAAATCTATGGTATGCACTGCGCGAAGCAAACGCCAGCGTTGGTGCGTGGATTCATATCGGTAGTCAAGGTTATCATCATGAATTATGTGAACGGGGCGGCAACATGCAAGGCTTCATTTCCGTTGATGCCAGCGGCCCGGTTAATGATGAATATCGTCGTGAAGCGATGGGCGAGCTTTACACCCAATATCTCCGCGCTTATTTGAACGAAAATGGAACTGATCCAGATGTTGAAGCTGATCTAAGCGCGAGCGGGGTCTATCTCTTATGGCGTTATATTTTGCCGTTCGTTGATGGTGCGTATATCGCTTCGACTATTCGTAGCACCATAGTTACAGTACGGTGGGATTTAACTAGCCCTAATGCCGCAGGCGGCGCAACGGGGATGATGAGCCAGGGTGGTTATGATGTTACAAGTGGAGGGTTCGTCCTGTCTGATGTAATCGTTCGGCAGCAGCAGGGAAGCTTCTTTTGCAGCGTGTGGCCGGAAGAAATCGCCACCTGTGCGGTGGGCGTTCAGCCGTTCCCGACGTGGCGCGAACGGGCGCTGCTGGAGCAAAATCCGGCAATCTGTACAGGCGATGGGATATAAGTTCGAGGGACGAGGTTCGAGAAATGTAGGGCGGCTGGCCAGTCGCCCTC
>JACMMD010000882.1 GCA_014379235.1 Anaerolineae bacterium | reverse complement strand
TCGCGCCGGAGCAGCGCGAACTAGCGCTGGAAACGCTCGCAGGTGATGTTTACGAGGTTGGCAAAATCGCCGCCGGAAACCGAGACGTGCTGATTCAGGGAGCAACGTCTTGACGATCAAGCTCGTGGTCTTTGTTTCAGGCTCAGGCACGAATTTGCAGGCGATCATCGACGCCAGCCAACAGGGAACGCTTGACGCAGAAATCGCGCTGGTGGTTTCCAATCGCAAATCCGCTTATGGTCTTGTGCGCGCCGAGCAAGCCGGAATTCCCACATTCTATTTTCCGCTCAAGCCTTATCTTGACGCGGGACACAGCCGCACCGATTACGACCACGACCTAGCAGAACGTATCGTCAACATGCCGCATGACCTGATCGTGCTGGCTGGCTGGATGCACATCCTCAGCGACGTATTTTTAGCGCGGTTCACGAATCGAGTCATCAACCTGCATCCTGCGCTGCCGGGGGCATTCGCTGGAACAGAGGCCATTCAGCGCACGTTCGAGGCTTTCCAACGCGGCGAAGTCGAAACGGGCGGATGCATGGTGCATTATGTCGTACCGGAGATTGACGCGGGGCCGGTCATCGTACAAGCGCTCGTCCCCATCGAGCCAAACGACATACTCGAAGCATTCGAAGCGCGTATGCATGAAGCCGAGCATCGACTGATTGTCGAAGCCATTAGTACGCTAGCGAACGTCCCTGATGATAGTCACGCAAGACTTGATCGGTGAACCATGTGGTACGAGCGCCGCTGATGCCCGTGCTAGGGCACATGCCGATGCCGTTCAGTTCATCGACAATACTCTGAATCAGCGGCTGATGCACATGCGGCGGGTTATCAATTGGCAGCATTTTCGTTCCCGATTCAGTCGCCAGCAGCAGCGGTTCGGCATCAAACGTCGAGAACCTAACCTCGCCTCGTGTGCCGACGATAGTGGTTTCATCCGTCGCAAACGCGCTTGTTGAGCACCAATCGCCCACACCCATCACGCCTGAATCGAAAACGAAACTCGCCACCACATGATCTTCCGCCGCGTATAGCCCGCCTTGATTAGCCGCACTCCCCTGTACTGATTTGATCGGCCCCAAAACGTAATCCAGAAAATCCAATGTATGGACGCCCATATCGACAAACTTGCCGCCGCCATTGATGAGTGGGTCGTATTTCCACAGGATTTCGCTGCCGTGCATATTGGGCGGCTGCTGGTACAGTTTGATGACCACTGAACGCACATCACCAATCTCGCCAGAGTCGATGATGTCTTTGATCTTGAGGAAACGCGGCAGCATCCGCCGATAGTAAGCTACCCACAGCGGTACGCCCGCCGTTTGGCAAGCGTCGATCATGTCGCTGCATTCAGCAAAGGACATGGCCATCGGCTTTTCGACAAAGACAGGCTTTTTCGCTTGGGCGCACAACAGCGTATATTCACGGTGAACATGAGGCGGCGTGGCGATGTAAACAGCGTCGACATCGGGGTCGTTGATGAGAGCATCGGCATCAACATACCAGCGCCGAACGGCATGCCGTTCGGCATAATCCTTCGCCAGTGCCCCATTCCGGCGCATCACCGCCACCAGTGATGAGTTTCGTGCTTTCTGGAAACCGGGGCCGCTCTTAACCTCGGTGACATCGCCAACGCCGATAATGCCCCAACGTATTGTTTTCATAGACATCAGGGCATCACCGCTAAATGCTTTTGCTCAACCGATTACGACGCCATACGTTGAACGTAATGGCCACCAGCAGCACTAAGCCAAGCACGATCTGTTGGAAGTATGGCGAGATTTCGAGAATGATGGTCGCGTTTTGCAGCGCGCCCATTATCATCGCGCCGATCAACACGCCGATGATTGACCCCTGCCCACCATACAGGCTCACGCCACCCAGTACGCAGGCGGCAATCGCAATCAACTCCGCGCCATCACCCGCCGACGGATGACCGCTGGTCAAGCGTCCAGCGCTGATAATACCCACCACAGCCGCACAAAATGAACTGATCGCGTAGCACAGAATAATGCGGCGATCTACAGGCACACCCGATAGGCGCGCTGCTTCATTGTTGCCACCCACCGCAAAAATCTGGCGTCCGATGTAAGTGAAGCGCGTGAAGATCAAGGCGATGAATGCGACGACCAACAAAATGATGAACGGCACAGGGATATTGAACAGCGACGATTGAGCAATCGGGGTCAATTCCTGAGGGATGCCGCTGATCGGATAGCCACTGGTGATAGCCACGGCCAGCCCACGAGCGAAAACCAGCGTCACCAGCGTAATCAGGAAGCCGTGCAGCTTCAGCTTGCTCACAAACAGGCCGTGAAACACGCCGAACAACGTGCCAATAATCAGCGTCAGTAAAACCGCAACAGGCACGGGCAGCCCCATTGTCGTAAGCAGTTGGCCGGGGCCAGCAGCCACTGAGAAGTAGGCGACCAGTACGCCGCACAACCCATAGACAGACCCCACTGAAAGATCAATGCCGCCGAGAAAGATCGTAAATGACTGGCCAACGCCGAGAATACCGATGAGCGCAATATCTCTGCCGAGGGTACCAATGTTGCTGGCTACTATAAAACGCGGATTACGCAGTGTTACGAGAACGCCGCCAACAATCAACAGCGCCAGCAGAGCAAACTCGTTGCTTCTGACGATGGTACGCAGGCGTGTCCCCGCGGCCAATTGGGATTGATCTGGCGCGTTATCGCTGGCAGTTAAGTTCGTTGAATCCATTTTCACTCCGCTTAATTAAACCAATGAATGTGTTAAGTGTGTTTTCTGATTGTCGGATTACGTCGCGCTAAACTGAGTCGCACGAGCGATGATTGCTTCCTGTGCGTTAGGCTGCTGAAGTTCTTGCCGTGTGAATTCGCCTGTAATATGGCCGTTGCACATCACTATCACGCGGTCACTCATGCCCATGATCTCCGGCAGTTCGGACGAGATCATGAGGATACCCATGCCCTGCGCGGCAAGCTGGCTCATCAAGCCGTGAACTTCGGCCTTCGCGCCAATATCAATCCCGCGAGTCGGTTCGTCAAGGATAAGCAGTTTGGGATTCATACACAACCATTTGGCGATGACGACTTTCTGCTGGTTGCCACCGCTCAAGTTGCGCGTAATCTGCCACAGCCCCGGCGTCTGTATCCCTAATCGGCGGCGATAATCATTGCCAAGTTCACGCTGCTTGGTGCCACTCACCCACCCCAAAAAGCCGCTGATCCACTTGAGTATAGACAGGGTGATGTTCTCTTTCACGTCCATATCGAGCACGAGGCCCTGCATTTTTCGGTCTTCTGGTATGAGTCCGATGCCTGCCTTAACCGCGTGGATAGGCGATTCGATCTTCTGTACAACGCCGTCGATCAATATTTGGCCGGTGCTTTTCGGATCGGCGCCGAAGATCATGCGCGCAACTTCGGTACGCCCCGCCCCGATCAACCCCGCAACGCCAACGATCTCGCCGCGCCGGACAGTTAAGTTCACCGACTGAATAAACTTGCCATCGCTCAGATTGCGAACTTCCAGAATCGGTGTCGTGATTTCGGCGGCTTGCTTGGGATAGAGTTCGACTTTGCGCCCCACCATCAGCCGGATAATTTGCTCTTCGCTGGCTTCCTCGATTGGCAGTGTTCCAACCCGTTCACCGTCACGCATCACGACGATACGATCCGCGATACCCAGCACTTCTTCCATGCGATGACCGATGAAGATCACCGCAATCCCGCGTTCCTTGAGCCGCTTAATCAATGCGAACAGCACGCCAATATCGCTTGAAGCCAGCGATGATGTCGGCTCGTCCATGATGATGAGTTGGGCAGAACGGGAAATCGCCTTTGCAATTTCGACCATTTGCTGCGCGGCAATCGGCAGCGAATTGAGTTGTCGCGTAACGGGTATCTTTGTACCTAGTTGCGCCAGAAGTTCCTCTGAGTCGCGGTTCATTTTCGAGTAGTTAATGAGGCCCAGCGCCAATCTCGGCTCACGGTTGAGGAATATGTTTTCGGCAACCGTCAAATAAGGAATGAGCGCGAGTTCTTGGTAGATCGTGCTGATGCCCAACGCTTGCGCGTCAGCAGGTGATTGGGGTCGATACGGCTGACCTTTGAGTTCAATCGTGCCAGTATCGAAGGGGTACACCCCTGACATCAGCTTCATCAGGGTCGATTTTCCGGCCCCATTTTCACCAACGAGGCCGATCACCTCACCAGCAACCACTTCAAAATCGACGTTCCGCAGCGCACGAACGCCGGGAAACTGTTTTGAGATACCCACCGCTTTTAAGAGTATCGGTTGTTCGGTCATCAAAATCTTCTAGTCCAATAAAGACAATTCTCACAAAACGGAGGTTATTCAAGCGGCCCTGTCAATGACAGGGCCGCTTGAGTAGAGCACTTATTGCGAAACGATACCAATCGAATCTAGGTATTCGAGGTAAGCATCGATGTTTTCTGGCGTAACAATGTCAGCGCCAGCGTCGAGCAAATCGCCGTTCTCGCCCGACAGATACGGTTCGAGCAGCGCCATCGTCTCATCTACGCCAATGGTGGACATTGCGTACAGGATGTACACGGGCAGATAGCCGTAGTAGTACACACGCTGGCCGATAGCGGCAGAAACCACGCCATCACGTAGTCCTTGCATCGTCTCCGTCGCAAGGTCGAACGCGACCAGCTTGACTTCGCCGACGCGGTTGTTAGTACGCAGCGCTTGGATCGCGGCGGGGCCATTGTACGAGTAGATGCCGATCATACCCTTCAAATCGGGGTAGGTGGTGAGCGCGGCTTCCGAGTTGCTCAACGCGATGCTCGGATCGCCATTGTCCACCAGAACGGTTTCGAGTACGCAGTCGGTTCCTTCAAAGGAAGCTTCGATGCCAGCGATACGGTCAACGGCGTTCTGAGCGGTGATAAAGCCGACAAAACCGACGACCTGACCACAGTCATCTCCAAGCGCGTCAACCATTGCCTGACCTGCCAAGAAGCCGCCAGTGTAGTTGTCAAGCGCGAGGAACAAGGGACGTCCGCTGTCAGCGCTATCAGAGTCCATCGTGATGAAGTTGACGCCCTGCTCCATACCGTTTTCGACAATCGACACAACCGCCGCCGGATCTATAGCGGAGAAAGCAATGCCATTGTAACCATCCGTCACCAGCGTTTCGAGCAGCGATTGTTGAGAGGCGATATCGCCCGCTTGTGCCGGGGCCATAAAGACCACTGCCGTCCCAAGCTCACTGGCTGCGCGCTGCTCACCAATGGCTGCGGCTGTCCAGAAGGGCGACAATACGTTGACAACTACGGCGATCCTTTGGGCAGTCGGGTCGTTGCCCGCTGTCGCTTCGCGGAGAATGTCGGCAATTTCAACCAAGTCCGCCGGGGCGAACGGGTTGGGTTCTTCTTCTGCATCCTGCGCGAATGCAACTGACACAGACATCGTGAGCATGACGGCTATCAACAAAAGAGAAAGAATACGGTTCAGTTTCATTGTGCTTTATCCTGTCTAAGTTGAATACAAAACGAAATACAAGAGTCTAACGGTTTCGAAATTTTTGCGAACCCCCTTGCTTGTGCTGCATACGTTTAGGCTTATCGTTTACCCTCAACATTTGCGTGGTGAGTTTAAGTGGATTTAAGGTTGCTGTCAAGTATACTATGATGTGAATAAATATCTTTTTATCCCGTCACCATTGATGTGATCGATCCAGTAAAGTTGGCCCAATATGTCCGTCACCCTTAAAGATATCGCAGATCGAGCCGGAGTATCCATCACAACCGTTTCAAGAGTTCTTAACAGACGCGAATCGGCTGTCCAGATACGCGAAGAAACCCGCCGCAGAATTTTTGCAATCGCAGAAGAAATGGGTTATCGCCCTAACCTTATGGCGCGGGCACTGCGCGGAAGCAAGAGTTTGCTCATCGGGGTGCTTGCCCAAAACATCACCAGTTTGTTTCACAGTCAAATTATTGTGGGCTTGAACGAAGCAGCTGTGGAACGGGGCTATCGGGTGTTTTTAGGCCACGTCCAGCGAGCGGTCAATATTGCTATAGATTACAGTTCGATGTTCGAACAATCACACGCGGACGGCATCCTTATCATTGGCGAACTGACGGGTGATCGAGATGCTTTTGACGTGTTAGCGCGCCAGCATCGTCACATTGTCACCATTAGTGATCGCTTAACGGATCATAATTTTCCGGGCGTTTATTCCGATAGTGCGCTTGGAACACAGTTGGCGATGGATCATTTATGGTCGTTAGGACACCAGCAAATCATCTGTATGACGGATACCAGCCTGCAAGATGGCAAGCTTCGCGCAGAAGCCTATGAGCGTTATATGCACGAACATGGTGCTGGCGATGCAGTGCGGATTATCTATACGTCGCGTTCGTTTCAATCTAGTTTAGAGACGGGGCGGCTGTTCTTCGCAGAGCGCGGCGGTGAACTAAAACCCACTGCCGTTTTTGCCGCCACCGACTCTATTGCTATCGGGCTGCTTCAAGCGGCTTTTCAATCAAGAATTATTATCCCTGACCAGATGTCGATCATCGGCTTTGACGATATTGATTTTGCTGCGTTCACCGTCCCTCCCCTGACGACGGTTCGGCAGGCAGGCATCCAGATGGGGTTTGTAGGAGCAAATTTACTGATCGACATGATTGAACAAGAGCGCGACAGTTCGAAAGTGGAAGACATTATCTTGAAACCGTCCTTAGTGGTTCGGGAATCGACGGGCTGGCTTTCGTGAAAATTCATTGTGGGCAATGAATGTGACCACGCATTTCCGTGCTGAACGGCTTCCAATAGTTGAGCTGTTACACTGAACATGGTCTGCTCTCTTGAGCGAACTTCAAGCGCTCTCAGCCTTAGCCTGCTGTCGCTTTCACCGCAACCATCTTGTCACTGACTTGCCAGAGCCGCGTCCAGGTGGACTCGTCATAGGCGGCGCGACCAGATGGCACCGCTTTGCTCTTTTCCCAATATTTTCCGGTCACGTTTTCCACGGCTGGTGAGGTGGCGAGGTAAACAGAGGTTTGTGCGCCTTGCTCGGGCGTTAACCCCACAAAACGCATGAAAAAGCCTATAACGGCGGACGGAATCGCACCCAAATTGCCGGCGAACCCAGTTCGCACCAAACCGGGATGCAGTACGTTGACAGTTACACCCGTACCCGACAGTCGGCGCGCTAGTTCATAGCTAAACACGACATTGGCGAGCTTGGAACGACCATAGGCATTGAAGGCGAAACTACTCTTCTCGGACTGCAAATCATCGAAATCGAGATGTTCTCCCTTATGCGCGTCTGAGGAGACGTTGACAATGCGGGCCGGGGCGCTGGCTTTCAGCGTATCCAGAAGTAAACTGGTCAGCAAGAAATAGTTCAGGTGGTTGAGTGCAAAGGTTTTCTCAAACCCTTCGGACGTGACCTGTCGTTTGCCAAATGCCCTGCCAGCATTATTGACGAGAACATGCAATTTCTGGTACTTTGCCTTGAATTGATCTGCTACTTCCCGTACCTCCGCCATGATCGACAGATCAGCGATGAGTGCTTCAACTGCGTCATTACCGCTGATGTGCTTGATCTCATCCACTACTGCTGCACACTTGACCGGGTTGCGGCCCACAATGACTACTGCTGCGCCCATCTGCGCCAGCGCCTGCGCTGTTGCTTTGCCAATCCCGTTGGTTGCGCCTGTAACTAGGCAGATTTTGCCGTTCATATTATCTTTCAAGTTTTCTTTCATTGGAGTCTCCTTACTTACTTGATCTCTATTCGTCGGTACATGTCAGGTTTTGATGTTACGTTCCAATGGTGATGACCACTTTTCCCCGTGCGTGTCCCTTTTCAAGATACCAGATCGCTTCGGCAGTCTCACTTAAGGGGTAACATCTATCAATGACAGGTGTGACCTTGCCGGATTCAAGAAGCTCGCTGATAAAAACCAAATCCTTTTGGTTTGGTTTCGCCGTCCCCATCTGACCGATCTTCTTGTTCCCGCTCCGTGAGGCCCATGCTCCCATGAGCATGATCTGGAATAAATGAGCCAAGGTTGTAAATCCAGCAACGACACAAGTTCCACCCGGGCTTAATGCGCGCTCAAAATCCGAAACCGAACGATTTCCCACAGTATCAAAAATCAGGTCATAACGCTGCGCGCTTTTGGTGAAATCTTCTTGCGTGTAATCAATAACGTGGTCGGCTCCAATCGAGCGCACCATTTCCAAGTTCCGCGTACTGCACACGCCAGTCAACTCAGCGCCGAACGATTTGGCAATCTGCACTGCAAATGTCCCTATGCCACCAGACGCACCGTTGATGAGAACCTTTTGACCGGGTTGAATCTTTCCAGTATCACGAAGCCCTTGCAAGGCGGTGATGGCTGCTACAGGGACGGCTGCTGCTTGCTCAAATGTCATATTGGTCGGTTTCAGCGCGAATACAGTTTCAGGAACAGATACATACTCGGCAAAAGCGCCAAGACCACACCCGGATAAGTCCCCGAACACTTCATCATCTACTTGAAACTGCGTTACATTACTGCCAATCGCTTCAACACGCCCCGCTAGGTCAGCGCCGAGCATCGGGTTTTTGGGTTTTTGAAGTCCGGCCTCTAAGCGCACAAGGAACGGTGCGGCTCTCATGAGATGCCAGTCCAGTGGATTTGCGGATGCTGCATGAACTTTGACCAGCACTTCATTGTCCTTAGGCGTCGGTTTTTCGACCTCTTTGAACTGAAGAACATCCGGTGATCCATATTCTGTGTAGACAATTGCTTTCATGTTGGAAGTAATTTCCTTATCCCTTGTTTTGAACGATCTTGATATGTTTACTCGAACTGAACTTGACCCTAGCTGTTTACTGATTGACGTTTGATGGTTTTGCTTTGTCGGGTTCAACGTGGTTGACCGAGATCAACGTCATCCCTAAATCGCGCACCTTCTTGAGCAGTCCATACAATGCAGCCTGATCAACTACTGGGCCGACTAAGAGCGTATCGCCACTATCTTCCAAAGTGATGGTCAGCCCCTCAAACCAGTCTGTCCATTGAGGACCTAGATGCCCCTTGATGCGGATTTGATAGAGCATCGGTTGATCTGTATCCGTTTTTGAGGTGAGTTTGTTTGCCATTACCGTGTACCTATCGTGAGACGGACAAGATTTGGAAATTCTTGTCCGTCTCATAACAACTCATTCTAGAACCCCTGTGCCTCATAAGTCACACCGGGGAAATTGACAACACCCGGCGCAAGCGCAGCGGCGGCGTCTGCATCTTGATAGAGTTCCGCCAACAGAAAGGCGGTTGTGAAGTGGTTGATGAGGTCGTGAGCGCGATCCATATCCCAGATGTGATCGGAACACAGTTGATAGAATCCGATTTCTGCGTACAACGGCAGCGCTTCACAGGCGCTGCTAAAGATCATGTGTTCAGCGTTCTCAAAAGCTACCATCGCTTTCGTCGTACTGGAGACATGTTCATACGTAAGAGGTGTTCCCCACATATAAGGTGAGCCAGTGTCGAGTGTGGCTCCCATTGCCATCACCGGCACAGTAATTTGAGCTAAACTCTCTTGGTCAAATTTATAGGCCTCATCCGCCATTGGCACAATTGCGTCTATGCGGGGATCGGCCCAAGCGGGCCACAGTCCTTCTGGAATGGAATCGAGACCTGCCAATTCAGCCATGTCTGCCACATACGGCAAAAGCAGATCACACAGCCAAACGTTGGGATCAGCCACGTCGCGTGCGTTATCGCAGCGTACTTCCATGGCATCCATGTTGAGTTGTGCGCCCGCTGCCGCTAGTGCTGTGTAGCCACCAGAGGAATGCCCAACCACAGCCACAAGCTCTGGATCGACTAGCCCTTCTAAAGTGCCGCCTGCTCCCACCTGCTCGTCCACATAGGCAAGCACAGTCAGAACTTCTTGCGGGCGAGTGATATCAGCCCGCCACAAGGTGGTCATCGAGGGTTCGTATCGCTCGTGATGCTCGGGTGCGATCACAACGAATCCATGAGAGGCAAGATGTTCCGCCAGCCATGCATAGACTGTACGTCCCATGGCAAAACCACTGGACAGAATCACGAGTGGATACGGACTCTCTGAGAGATCATAGGGCGCTTCACCGATTGCGTGTCCCGCTATCGTGGCATTTGTGCCCGGAGGAGTATCCATCTTGAGCGTATAAGGGTATATGATTGCCTCTTCGAGGTTATCATCATTCAGCGCGGGATACCATACAGTGATGTCCAATGGGGTTTCGCCGTCGATCACCAAATCGCGGGCCCCAACCGGATGGCTGCCGCGTATGCCGTATGGCGGTGCGTCAGGACGCAAGCCTGTGCGTACCACTGTCTCACCCTCTTGCGCCATTACATCCACAGACACCGCTGACAGCAGCAGCAACATGACGACTGCAAAAATCACCTGTTTACGATATATCATCCTCTGATCCTTTTGTTGAACAATACGATACAAACAGCATATCGTCACTGCGGTATTGCCGTGTAGCTACTAAGGTATTGTTTGAGGTACTGTTTTGGGAGAAACGAGAGGGCTGATGTTGAGGCTATAGCAGATTCAACTCACGGGCGCGGGCAATCGCTTCGGTGCGCCTCTGGACTTGTAGTTTGTCAAAGATTTTTTGATTGTGACCTTTAACCGTACTCAAGGCAAGGAAAAGCCGTTGGCTAATCTCATGATTCGAGAGTCCCTCAGCAATCAGTTGCAGCACTTCTAGCTCGCGCTGGCTCAATGGCTCTAATAGAAACTGAGCAGAGGATTTTTCTTCGTCCGTCCGCGCCTCAGCTTCAAACGCGGCCAGCAGCTTACCAATATAGTGTGGCATGAATCCATGAGCAGTCGCTTCGGACAAAAGCTGCGCCATCGGCAATCCTTCATCGACAAAAATACGGATGAAGCCACCCGGCTCTGCCAACGCCAGCGCGTCACTTAGCACCTGCAGGGCTTCGTCCTTTTCGCCATGTGCATACAGGGCAATCGCCTGTAGCACGATCACCTTGAGCCGTTCATCTTGCCAGCCCATTAGTTCAACCTGCTGGCGCAATGGCTCTAGTATGGCCAGTGCTGCCGACGGATCTCCCTGCGCGAGAAGTACCCGCGCCTGACCGAGTGGCAGGTCATAAGTCTGAGCTAGATGCGCGGCAGCCGTTAGATTACCTTGGCGCAGCAGCGTCAGCACTTGCGCGGCAGCAACTTCCGGCATCCGATAGATGAAGTTACGTTGGCGCACAAGCTGGTCGACCTTCGCCAATAAAGCGACTGCCTCAGCGATATGCCCTCGCGCAAGTTTAAGGCGGGCGAGCAGTACCTCACAGCCAACCACTCTATCCGTGTTTTCTAATTGTTGCGCCAGTTGGATGCCCTGTTGTCCGTGCTGTTGGGCAGCATCCAAATCGTTCCACTCATAGAAGATTCGAGCCAGTCCTAGATGCGCTTCACAGGCAACTGGCAGCGGCGGATCCCCGATCAGTTGCAGGACGCGCCGATAGTTTTCGGCGGCTAAATGAAGCTGATTTTCGGCTT
This sequence comes from Anaerolineae bacterium, assembly GCA_014379235.1. Taxonomy (GTDB): domain Bacteria; phylum Chloroflexota; class Anaerolineae; order Aggregatilineales; family Phototrophicaceae; genus JACMMD01. The sequence continues at coordinate 838 of JACMMD010000882.1, read as the reverse complement.
CCTGTATGTTGCCCAGTCCGATTGTCGCCATAATGGTGATGATGGTATGCTCGATCATCTGGCTGATCGAAATGGCTTCGCTATAGGCTCGACTGGCTGCGACACGATCTCCCTGAAGGTGATAGGCATAGCCCAGCGTCCAAGTCGTGGCTGTGCGGACAGGCAAGTTATCGGGATGCAGATACTCCAGCGCGCGGCGCGACTGCGAAATGATGGTTTCTAGTTGGTGCTGAGTGACGGCCAGCGTAGCCCGTATAGAAGCAATATGTCCAACAAGGTCTCTAGTCTTGTCGTCTAGATTGACGCCTTGCAGGGCTGCTTCCGCAGCTTGTAGTTTGTGTTCGACACCGGTCATTTGGCTGGCAAACAATAACGCCGAGGCATACATTACCCACAGCGCGGGCCGAGCATCCAGTACCGTCGTTGGCAGCGACTCCAACCACTTCAATACAGGAGACACCACGCCACGAAAAAACAGTGGCATCCCCTTTCCCTCAATCAGGTACTCGGCACGCTCAACATCATTGGCGGCAGCAGCATGGTGAAAGGCTTCAAGCTCCAGACCATTATCTTCGTACCATTCGCTGGCACGTATATGTAATTCGGTCGCGCGTATCTCCTCATGTTCGGTAGAAGATTCGGTGCGCTGCTGCAATCGCTGCCGCAGCAAATCGGCAAAGAGATGATGATAGCGGTACCAACGCCGTTCGTTGTCCAGCGGGACGATGAATAGGTTGGCGTGTTGGATATATTCCAGGGTATTTTGTCCGGAAGCAGAGGCGTCGCGCAGAACAGCGTCACACAGGGGTCCGCACAGTCGGTCCAGGATCGAGGTGCG
>JACMMD010000881.1 GCA_014379235.1 Anaerolineae bacterium | reverse complement strand
TAATTCACCGGAAAGCAGATGGGCTAAACGGTCATTGATGGACACGCGATAGCCGATTTCGCCAACCGACCTCTGCGAGAAAAAGGTGATTGGCAGCTGTAAGACATGCCAGAAGAATAAGCTGCTGTCGCGGATCGCCATCTTCGTTTGCAATCGCAGCAGGGCTGTTTGTTGAAGCCAGATGAGAAGGGCGGTAATCAGCGCCATCACGCTCATACCGATTAGGAGGGGCATCAGCCAATCACGCCCGTTGGAGAGAATGTCATCAACGAATATCCGAAAGAAGGCTGGCATAATAAGGCCGGGAATGACCAGCAGCAAACTTGCCAGTACCACGAATATCAAGCCCGTTTGCAGTCCGGCCAGTCGCTCAAGTAAGCCCCTCGCCATTCCGAAACCCGCGCCAACCTTTTCAAATGTTGGGCCCGGCTTACACACTAGCACCACGCCAGTAAATGAGCCGTCAAACTCGGCATAAGTAGACATACGCGGGCCGGTTGCCGGATCATTGATGTACACGCCGGAGCGTCCGAAGCCCTCTAGTACGACGAAATGACTAAAATTCCAGTGCAGAATAAAGGGGAGGGTTAGCCCTTGAAAGCTCTCGATGCTGCTGCGTCGCAGACCTTGAACTTCCATCCCATAATGCTGCGCCGCACGTAGGATATTGCGTGCGTTACTTCCGTCGCGTGTGACGCCGCATTCGAGCCGTAGTGCTTCGAGACTGGCATAGTGTCCATAGTAGCGCAGTACAATACCAAGCGCCGCCGCTCCACATTCAACGGCTTCCATTTGCAAGAGGGTTGGCGTTTTTACGCGACGTAACAACTGTCGCGGGATTTGGGGCGGTTGCCTAATCATCAATGCGCCGGTTGCTTAAGACAAACCGGGAATCACTCGACTAATGGGGTGTTCTTCACGCAAAACGATACGAACGAGGCAGCGAGTACCGCTTTCGATAAAGAATGATGGCGGTTCGCCAGCCCACACATAACTGCTGTCGATATTCTGCTCAAGGTCAATAGAAACCTCATAGATGAAATCTTGATCGAGCAAGCCTGCGGTTAACGATGGTTCACTGAGGTCTAAATCTGAAGCTAACACTGGCTCAACCGAGCGGACGCTTCCAGCCAGATAAGCCGCGTCATCCTGCCCATATGGAAATACCTGCGCTGCCATACCGACCCTTACCTGTTCTCCTTCTGATAGGTGTAAATAAGCGACAACTTCAGCATCCGTCGTTTCGGCACTCGCTATCAACGCGGGTCGCTCGGCCACAACGGTTAGCTTGCCGAACAGCCCCCATAACGTAATTGCAAGCAGCAAACTGCCAGCTGCCCCTAAGAGCATCCACGATTTCATGGTTGTGACTTGCAGCAGTTGGTCAAATGCCTCTGGCTCGGCCTGCTTATCAATTGCCGATTGGCGATACAGTGGCGGGCGAATAGCAATCACCTTTCAGGAGTTTATAACAGTGCGCTAATTTAGCCACATATAAACGAAAAGCCCGATGTTGGTCACACCGAGCTTTCCGATAAAACTAGAAATGAATTGCTGTTAGCCGTTCGTCAGCAGTAAGGCTTAGCGTCTTCCACGCCCGAAAAAGCATGAGTTGCCGGAAACGTCTCCGCCGACGATGTTGGGATTATGGATACCACCGCCACCATTGCCATTTCCATTACTGTCAGGGTTGACACTGGTATGGACGTGACCGTTGCCGTTGCCATTACCACCGCCATTGCCGTTACCGCCGCCGCCGCCGTTGCCATTACCGTTGCCATCGCCGCCGCCACCAGCGACGTTCGACAGTTCTTCTTCGCTCAGCGTGCCCCACATGTTGTCTATCGCGGATTGAAAATCATGTGAGCTAAAGCGGTACCCGAGTTCCGAGGCAAAGCCCGAAATAAATACGGGGTTCCATTGCGCCGCGGACAACTTCTCTTGGAGTTCGATGTGAGCTTCGATGTGCAGAAGGAAGTGTTTTGCGTTTTCCATGCCCACCATGTTTATCCTCTAATGAATGATTACTAAACTTAATCTTAGGGAGATTACCGCTAACAGTCAAGAATATTCCTTAATTGTTTAGGCGATTTTTAGACAATTACGCATACGCTGGCATATCGTATCAGAATCAAAGAAGCCCGTCATATTGACCGGGCTTCTTTGCACCTTGCTCTAGAAAGTAACAGTAAGGAAGATGTGTGCTGCTTAGCGTCTTCCACGCCCGAAAAAGCATGAGTTCCCCGACACATCACCCGGTGGTGGACACCACGGCTGGCCGGAAGCAGCAGCACCGGGCGCATTATTTGCACAAACGACGACTTGGCCATTATTTGCACCACCGCCGCCGTTGCCACCGTTGCCATTACCGCCGCCGTTGCCGTTGCCATCACCGCCGCCACCAGCGACGTTCGACAGTTCTTCTTCGCTCAGCGTGCCCCACATATCGTCAATCGCGCATTGAAAATCGCGCGAACTGAAGCGATATCCCAGTTCGGATGCGAAGCCGGAAATAAAATCAGAATTCCAGTCTGCCGCAGACAATTTGGATTGGAGTTCGGTGTGAGCTTCTACATGGATAAGAAATTGCTTTGCGTGTTCTGTGCCCATTACGTTAGACCTCCAATGAATGTTTTCTACCATTAATATTACACATGGATTCATTAAGGGTCAACCATCTAATTGTATTATTTAGACGCTATTTAGAAATAAAAACATCGACATATTCTGCTCAGGTTGTGCTTAGGAATCACATTGCCGGCGTGACATGATTCGTGTCTCGAAGTGATGAGTGAAATACCTATGCAATACTGCCAAGCAAAAAGCATCCGATGACAGGCTCAATATAACGATAAATTCCAGCAGTGGACATTACGCTATTAGCATCTGGTATCGCACCGAGGGCGCATGGTGCAAGCTCCATTGCTGTTGCTACCAGATACATGGTTTGGTACAACACGCCTGCATCCTTGAGTGCCAAAATCAGCGCACTTTCGCCATATTTCCATTGCAATCGCTGAAATCGCGCAGTAACAATAATTAAGGTTTGCGGCGTAAAGTCGGCTTTTCCGGTGAGCAGAGGTGTGCTGCTCATCAGAGTTTCGACCATAGCTTGAGGCACATCCAGTTTTTCAAGCTGGTGCAGCGGGGAGTAGTGATACAGTCCTTCGGCTAAGTCAACACATTCCTGTACGGCGATATACAGCTCTTGCTCGTACAGCGCACCCGCCGATGGATACGGGCGGCGGCTGGCATCGTAAGGTTCGCCTTCGAGCATTTCCTTTATCCGTGCGGAACGATACAGAAACTCACCCAGTTGGTCGCGGGTGATGGGCTGTTCGCCATATTCTCGCAGCGAACGGCGTTCTTCCAGCACCCACGTAAATGGCTTATCGTGCTGTTTAAGCTGCTCAATATTTGGCTTGAACAACTCCACTATATTGGCAGACATCGGCGGCTTGACGACTGGCGCGGGCTGGTTATCTGAAGCAACTTCAACCGGATTCTGGCTCGTTGTCAGAAAGCGCAAATCGTGAAAGCTCCACTGCTTTAAGCCTTCGTCGGTATCTTCCTCGGTGCGGCCATCGTCCCTGATTGAGGTCAGCAGCCCCGCGTCATAAAGAAGCCGGGTAAGGGCTTTACGAGCTTGAAAATCGAATGGAAAAGGATGATCGGTGATATTGCCAACGTTGCCGAGTAACTGCATGATTTCCCAACTGTCGGTCATGATGCGTGCATGAGCCAGCGGCGATTCGATAATCATGCGGCGTCTTTCGCGCCGGATGCAGGCAAAACGTGACAGCACATAGCGTTGTCGCCGTTCAGCCTCTGCGTCCATTGGCGCTAGCTGCTGCGTGAGTGGGCGTACAGGCAACGCAGTGGCCTTCGGCCCATATAGCCAGAGTGTGCGCGCCAGCATTCCGGCTTCTTCAAAGCGGCGTAGATAGGCTTTCAAGCGCAGCGCTTCACTGAAATGCCCTTCGCTGACCAGTTCGAGCAGCGTTGTCTCACTGACGCCGATGGGATGTATCGTTTGCCCCATCGCATCCCGTCCGATCAACAGCCGCAGCGCGTCAAGCAGTCCCGGCGTGAGATTGGCAATCGTGAAGCGGGCGAATCGCCCCTCAACCGTGACCTGTTCTGGCGAATCTTCGATCAGGCGCGTGTCGTGAAAGCAAAGGCGAAATTCGATCTCAGGCGGCATATGACACTCAGAGATTCATCGGGCGCGGGTTGAGTTGATTTTCAGGCGTTGGCGCGGTGAGCCAGCCCATTTGCACAGGGACATCATACAGGCGGCCCGGAGCATAACGCGCCCAAAAATGGCGCATCCCCGGCACGACCACTTTGACCACAGGCAGACCAATATCCGCTCGTGTCTGGTCGAGAACCAGTAGTTCAAGGCCGTGCGCTGTGGTGATGTCCACACAGTGCTGCACATCGTCGCGCAAATCCTGTGTGTGATAGGTTGGATAATCAGCGATAGTTCGCAGTGGAAGCTGTAGGTTAGGGGCGAGATACGGCTCGTTCGTCAGCGTCGCTGTTTGCCACCAGTCGATTTCCCAGCGCGACTCGGAATAATATTGACCGTTTGGCAGGTCGATGCTCAAGACCGAGGGTAACATTTGATTGATCTCGGTGATGGCGCGCATCACGGCGATACTGGCATCGAAGTGCGCGCCGAAACCCATAATGATGTCCTGCGCGGGTTTATCCATGCGGCGGCTGATGGCGACAAATGTGGGAATTTGTAGATCGCTGCTGATGTCCAGCACCCACAACTCGCGCCTCAGCGACGCATAGTAATCGCGCACCTGCTTCAGATAAGAACTATCTATGCTAGCGAGTTCGAAACCGGAGCACAGCAGGCTGTTATCCCACCACAGCGCGATATTCTCGCGTTCGACAAGCTCCAAAAAACCCTGCAAAATGGCATCTTCAATTGAGCTTCCCGCTGCATTGCCATTCGAATCCGCTGAACAAAAATCGTGATCTTCAGGCAGTAGATAATCGTAGTAGCACATGGCTGTTGGCAGGTATTTGTGACGGTTCTCCGTCAGCGACCACAGCGGCGTCCAATCTAGCGGACGGTCTTCATCAAAACGCTGAGGTACATAGAGGTGCGGCGGATGAGCAGCATTCCACGCTTCACGGTTGAGATACTGCGCTTCGCTGTAGAGTAAAGAGGCTGCTGGATGAATGGCTTCATCGCGCATGTCGTGATAGCTGCCGATGCGGCGCGGTTCGTTTCCCTGAAACAAGCCCGAATAGCGTTCGAGCGCCTCGCATAACCCGCTCACTTTGGCCTGCATCTCGTCTGTGCCTTTGCCAACGGCGTTGCTACGTAGGCTGCGACGCATATACTTCCAATCGTCAAACGAGCGCGCTTTGTTGGGCCCGGCAGCGTAGACAAACAGCGGCCCCATACTCGGCACACGATCTAAACGCGAGACCACGCCAGTAATCGGGCTGACGTGATGCTTATAGCGTTCGTAGGTCTCATCGGCGCTTCTGCTGCGATAGCCTGCGAGACGCTGCTCAATCGGTGGGCGACTCGTTAAATTAATGGGCCGCGGCAGTTCTGCTGTAGCATCACCACAAGCTGGACACTGCGGGCGTTTGACCAATGGATGCCACTGCGTTTGCAAAGTTAGCGTGTCGAACGTCACCAACTGGTCATCTCGCAGTGCTGTTTCGCCACCGGTTATCAACCATCGTGCAGCCTCGGTTGCGATCATATTAGCGGCGGTTTGCAGCGTTGTGGGCAGCGCCGCCTTCGACAAAGCCAGCGGCGCGGATAGCGATAACTTCTGTTCTAAGAAGGTTTCGACAGCGCGGTTGTTTCTCAAGCGTTGGGCCAAACACTGCCAGCAGGCGCTTTCACGCGCAGGCTGGAAGATCGGGCCGATCCATTGCACGTAGCCGACTGGTTTGGCCAGCAGCCATGCTTGTCGATTTTCAAGCGCCCATTCATTGAAGTTCGCCAGTTCAGGGTTCAGATAATCGTCCGTCAGTACAATATGGAGAGCGGCTTCGGCATGTGGCGCTTCGGAGATCACAAAATCAAATGTGGATAGGGCAGTGGTCACGGCAGCGGCGGATATCTCGCCAAGGGTGTGAACCACTACTTGCAAATCCGACTGGCGGGCAGTTACGGCTGTGTGATGCAAACTCCAATATGCTGCCTGTTCGGGCGGAATCGCATCTTGCACTTCAATTTCAATGACATGACCAGCACGCATAAGGCGGCTAAGTGTGTACTGCGCTTGAATAGGAGATGCCTGTTCGCGCAATTCGGTGGTGATCTGTGCGGCATCGAACCTGCCATCCAGCAGCGGCGCGATCAAAACATATAGGCGTCCAGTCAGTGTATGATGCATCTGCTCGGACAGCAGAAAAACCAGATCAGGTTCCAGTGTTTCGACGTGGAACTCGTGTCTGAAACGCAGCTTGGGCATTCTAAGCGTCCCGGCGGTCATTAGCTCAAAATATCATCGACTGCTTGATCGAGGGAACGAACTTTGCCGCGCTCGAAAACAGTTTCAAAAGTTTCTGGCGCAAGGCTCGTTTGCAGGCGGTCTAAAATTGGACTGCTGAACCTATCAATATCGATGTCGGCACTGCTGTCAGGGTGATTCCGAATAAGCGCGATGAGTTCAACAGCGCGTTCGGTTTGACCCATGTTTTCCCACAGGCGTGCTATACCGCACAGCGCGATCAGCGTCATCGCTACCGCACCGATATCCCGACTGAGTAGAAGTGAGCCGTGTAGGAAGAACACTGCTTCAGCATCGTTACCCAGATCGATCTCGATGAAGCCTAAATAATAGAGGGCGATGGCCTCACCGTAGGAATTACCCATCTCGCGGAACAACTTGAGCGCTTGCTCAAAATAGATTTTGGCTTTTGCGAAATCTTGCTGGGCATAGGTGAGCCGTCCGAGATTACCAGCAGCGTTAGCAGCCAGAAAGCGATTGCCTGTCTCTCCGGCAATTTCGCGCGCTTCAACGAGGTACTTGAGCGCGTCCTCCCGGCTGCCAAGTCCCTCGGCAACTGCGCCGAACGAATTGAGAATATTGCCTAATTTATCCCGATCATCAAGTTCGCGGGCGATGGGCAGCACCGTGGTCAGCGCTTGTTGGGCTTCATCATATTCACCCTTGATGAGATGCAGCAGCCCCGTCAGGTTGAGAGTTTCCATCATCATTCGCGGGTCTTGCGCGATCTGAGCGGCTTTGTGGGAATCATCACTGTGCTGTTGGGCTGCTTCAAGATCGCCC
>JACMMD010000880.1 GCA_014379235.1 Anaerolineae bacterium | reverse complement strand
TTCAGGTCGATGGTCTGTGAAATCAGCGCTTCGTCAAAGTAGGGGCCATGTACGACGAACTCGCCGTTGGGGTCAACGATGGATGAGCCGCCCCAGAAGTTTTTGCCATCTTCGTAGCCGACGCGGTTACAGTGAATGATGTAATTGGTGAACATGCTGCCATACGCCTGATTCACCAGTTCGACCCAACGCGAACCCGACAGCCTATCGCCGCTGTCCAAGCCTCGACTTGGGCTGGCGCTGTTGAAGATCATAACGTCCGCGCCATCCAACCACAGCAAATACGCGGGCGACATATGCCAGAAATCTTCGCAGATCAATATGCCGACACGGCCAAAGCGCGTATCAAAGGCGCGCACACCATCACCAGCATCGAAGTAGCGACTCTCATCGAACATGCCATAGGTCGGTAAATAGAGTTTGTGGTGAATGTGCAGCACTTGGCCGCGAGACATATAGGCATCCGCGATGTAGTAGCGGTGGCGGACGTCCTCATGCACGAAGCCGACTACGAGGTCGATGCGTTCGCTGGCATCGAGCAGCGTGCGAAAAGTTTCATCATCACGGCTGGCGCGAATGGCCACTTCCGGCACGAGGTCTTGCACTTGATAGCCTGTTAACGACAGTTCAGGGAATACCAGCAGGTCAGTGCCTGCGTCAATGGCCTGCTGAACATACGACAGATGCTTGTCGAGGTTGGCTTGAACATCACCGAGTTTGGGGTAAATCTGCGCGAGTCCAACGTTTAAGCGCATACGAAGTTAGCCTTTAGCTGTCAGCGCGCTGAGTACAGCTTTTAGCCATCAGCGCTACCTTATTGTTTTCAGTAGTAGGATACCATATTTCGCTGGCGGCTTCTGACGGCCATGATAACCAATGTAAAGACCAATATCGCTGTGTCAAGCCACTGATCGAGGCGCAGTCCGCTGATGAGCGGTGAGGGATCGCCGCGCCAGAAGCCTACAAAAAACGTGGCGACACTGGCCAGCGCCAGCAGCAGCCAGAAGCGGCGATATGGCAGCCAACCTCTCCATAGAAGTACAGCCGCCAGCGCTAACAAAACAATTGCCAGCGCCACGCCGAACATCTGCGTGTTGTAGCGCGGCGCGATGATGCCGTAGATGTCCGGCGCTTCGGACACGGTATACATGGGATAGCGCGCCAGTGTATCCACTTCGATCCCGTAGCCGCACGCGCCATTCGCTGACCAACAGGCGTACCAGCCGCTCAACATCAACAGCGCGGGTGCAGGCGTGAGCATATCGAGCAGATCAGCGGCAGGGAGCTTTCGCAGTTTGGCCACAATGAACAGCCCGATCAGCCCGCCGATGACTGCGCCGTGCCAGCTTAAGCCGCCGCTTTGCAGGCGCAAGGCTTCGTTCAGGTTGTCCACGAAATAGTCCCAATTCAGCAGCACGAATTCCAGCCGCGCACCGATCACCGCGCCGGCCAGCGCAGCGATACATGCATCAATCACTGCGGAGCGTCGCAGACCTTTGCGTGGAGCGTAGACAAACGCCAGCCCCGCACAGGCGGCGAATCCCAACGCTAGCGCCAGCGTAAACGTGCGAACTGTGAACGGGCCGACAGCGGTAAATAACGGCGGCATTAGGCGCGGTAGAGCGGCGCGTACAGTTCTTCGCGGGCGTTGTCGTTCAGGCGGCGGATTTCGTCAATCGGGATGTTGAGATGCAGCAGCGCTTGACGCACGATTTCCAGCCCTGCCTCAAACTCCGGCTGAACCACCTCGTAAACTCCGAGTTGATGTAAATGCTGCAATTCCTCGATGCTCTCCGCCCGCGCCACGATACGCAGTTCCGGGCTGGACGTGCGGACGTGGGTGACAATGGATTGTGTGCTGGATGTCGAAGGCAGCGTTATCAGCAGCAAAGC
>JACMMD010000879.1 GCA_014379235.1 Anaerolineae bacterium | reverse complement strand
CGTTTTTCTCGGTGTTGGGGATGCTGTGCTACGGCGCGGCCTTCGCCCCTAATCCCGACGCGCATCGCGGCTTCGATATGCCCATCGACATGGAAACGGGCGCGCTCGATTTTGACGTGTGGGCGCGCTGGCTGGAATGGGACCCCGTTCGCATGATTGACCGTGCCGAATACGTCGATGCGTGGCGTAAGATGAGCTACATTTATCTCGACTCCGGCTTGTGGGACGAACTCAACTTCCAGATCGGCACGCGCATCATGTCTAACAAGCTCAAGGCGTTGGGCTTGGCGCACGATTTCGAGCTGTTCAACGACGGCCATATCAACGTGCCTTACCGCTACGATACATCCCTGCCGCGTTTAGAGGCCGCGATCCGCGAGGCGTAAGATAACGTCATGACCAGCCTCAGCCAGCCTGTCAGCATCGGCGCAGCAACCGCCGTCAAAAAGTCGCGCAGTGCGTGGGGCGATGCGTGGCATCAACTGACGCGCAATCGGGCCGCGCTGGCCAGCCTGATCTTCATTCTGCTGCTGATCGCGCTGGCGCTCGGCGCTGATGTCCTGCGCGATACAGGCTTCATCGAAGGCATCAACGACCAGCATCGAGACTCATCACTTGCGCCGCCGCTCACCTGCGCCACCATGCAGCCCAATCAACAGCCCTACGCACCCGGTTCGCCGCAGTTTTGTTTTGTATTTGGCGCGGACGCGCTGGGCCGTGACGTTCTCAGCCGCACGATTTACGGAGCGCGAGTCTCGCTGGCCGTGGCCCTCATCGGCGCAACCATTAGTCTCGGCTTGGGCATCGTTTACGGTGTCACGGCTGGCTATTATGGCGGTTGGGTCGATAACCTGATGATGCGAGTCATCGACTTTCTGTACGGCATACCCAGCCTCGTGCTGGTTATTCTGTTCCAGACGTTCTTCAAGTCGCTGGAACGCAGCGACGATCCCGGCTTCGCGCACTATTTGATCGAGATTGACCGCAGCATGGGCGGGCTGTTTTTCCTGTTCATTGCGATGGGCGCGCTCAGTTGGATTGACATGGCGCGGCTGACACGCGGGCAAGTGCTGGCTTACAAGCAGCGTGAATTTGTCGAGTCGGCGCGGGCCATCGGCGCGAGTGACCGCCGCATCATTTTTCTCCACCTACTGCCGAACATCCTCGGCCCGTTGATCGTGGCCGAAACGCTGAACATCCCCGCCTATATTTTCACCGAGGCGTTTCTGAGCTTTATCGGCCTCGGTGTCGAGCCGCCAACCCCCAGTTGGGGCAGCATGATTAACGCCGGACGCGACAGCCTCACGGCCTTCCCTAATCTGATTCTGATTCCCGGCGCGGCTTTGGCGCTGACGACGCTGGCGTTCAACTTCCTCGGCGACGGTCTGCGCGACGCGATAGACCCGTACTTGCGGGGGAAGTGATGATGAAACGAGTACAGCCCTCATCCCCGGCCCTTCTCCCCTTGTGGGAGAAGGGAGAAAACTCCCCCTCTCCCGCCACTGGGAGAGGGGGTT
>JACMMD010000878.1 GCA_014379235.1 Anaerolineae bacterium | reverse complement strand
GCTACACCGACTTGCTATGACCAGTGGTTTCCCGAACTGGCGCGCATCTACAGCTTGAACGGCGCGGAGTTCATCTTTTATCCAACGGCTATCGGCGCAGAACCCACCGACCCCAACATCGACACAATGGAGTCGTGGCAAACCGTTATGCGCGGCCATGCTGTCGCCAACGGTGTGTATATCGGCGCGGCCAACCGTATCGGTGAGGAGAACAGCCTGCGCTTTTATGGCAGCAGTTTTGTGTGCGACCCGATGGGACGCATCATCGCGCAGGCGGGACGCGATACTGCCGAGTTCATTACCGCTGACCTTGACCCACAGTTATTTGAGCATTGGCGGCGGTTGTTTCCGCTGCTGCGTCAGCGCAAACCGGCCACCTATCAGCGCATCCTCGATGGCAAGTAATCAGTTTTCAGTTAACGAGCGCTCCCTTGAGCAAACAAGGATTTAACTGATTACTGATAACTCCATTACAATAACCAGTTAGAAAGTCCTAATCGCCACAATCTTAATGATTAACTTGACAAGGGTCGCATACACTCAATTAAGACTTCGTTCAGTAACTACACAGCGACCTGCTTGCCGGAGACCACTCATGCCTATTGAAGTTGCGTGGGACAACGAAACCAAAACCGTCTTACGTTATGACATTGGGGAATACTGGAATTGGGATGATTTCCCGACAGCAGTTCGCAATGCCGAACGGATGCGCGCCGAAGTGACTCACAGCTTAGACCTCATCATCACCGCACAGGATGGCATGAGACCGCCGCTCGGTTTTCCGCTGTCGTCGCTCATTGATCGCACCCTACGCAGCGCGCCGGATTCGACCTGCATTGCCGTATTTGTTGGCAACGATCACTTCCGCAATACGATGACGTTCATCTGCCGCAACCTGCCCGATAACGACGGCATTTGTGCGCGTTTGTTCGTTACCGCCACGCTGGAAAAAGCCCGCAGCATCATCGCACAACGTCACAGCCAAACCGCCGATACACAGGTGGCGCAAGCGGTCAGCGAAGTATAATTTCTAGCTATAAGCCTTTAGCTGTTAGCTATCAGCTTTAAGTGTTTTGATGTAAGCGTTCAACATGCGCTTCACTTCATTAAAACGTCATCGTTCAAAGGAACATAGACGTTTTCAGGTACTAAACTTAAATCTCGTGCTAACAACAGATGGTACTCTAGCTCACTAGCTGAACCAGCCGCTATCCGCAAAAGTGTGCTAATTCCTTTTCCCCACCTCTACCGCAACCTTCAGCGATATTTGCCGGAACAGATGCCGCCGCCCGACGAATTTGGCTTGTTAGCCCATAAAGTTCTTCTTTAGGAAACTAGCTTGTCATGCGATAGACAGTTAGAGTGAGAGTATGGGCTTTGGCCCAAACCGCCATTTTCCTGAAATCACGCAATGCTTTTCTCCCTAGTTAATGGCTAACTGCTAAAAGCTATTGGCTAGTTAATCAACACACGGGCGTTTTTCGTACTCCAATACACATTCACCGCTTGGCCTTCTTCAAAAGTCATCTCGTTGCGATGACCGAAGTTTTGCACACGCACAACCACGTCCGCATTTTGTCCGATCCGCACGACATAGCGCGTATCCGTACCAATATAGATCGCCTGTTTAACCACGCCGCGAATCAGCGTCGTGCTGTTATCACGGCCAAGCTGTGCGGTCAGGTCTGACGCGGGCGTACTCACCCCCGCAGGATTGCGAACCGCGCCTTCAATCGGCAGCAAACTGATTTTCTCCGGGCGAATACCCACAACGACATCCGACGGAGCAGTCAGGTTCGGAATGCCAATCGTAGCGCATACTGTCGTCTGTTCGTCCAACTGCACCGTGCCGATCTCACCCTCGATCTTTATCAACTGACCTTTGAGGAAGTTTGTTTCACCGATGAAGTCGGCCACGAACTGCGTCGTCGGCGTCTCGTAAATTTCTTCGGGCGTACCGATTTGCAGCACCTTGCCTTTGTCCATCACGGCGATGCGGTCTGCCATCGTCAACGCTTCTTCTTGGTCATGCGTGACGTAAATGAAGGTGATGCCAAGCTGCTGCTGCATCGACTTGAGTTCGAACTGCATGGCCTTTCGCAGTTTGAGGTCGAGCGCGCCAAGCGGCTCGTCCAACAGCAAAACGGCTGGACGTTTCACCAATGCTCGCGCTAATGCCACGCGCTGCTGCTGTCCGCCGGAAAGCTGGCGCGGCTTGCGTCCGCCAACCTGTGGCAGTCGCACCAATTCGAGCGCTTCGCTGGCGCGCTGTGTCGCTTCTTTCTTGCTTACGCCTTCCATCTCCAACCCGAACATGATGTTTTGCAGCACGGTCATGTGCGGGAACAGCGCGTAGTCTTGAAATACGGTGTTCACCGGACGATGAAAGGGCGGGACATGCTGCATCTGCTGGCCGCGCAAAATGATTTCGCCGGAAGTGGGTTCTTCAAAACCAGCGATCATTCTCAGCGTGGTGGTTTTACCGCAGCCGCTGGGCCCCAACAGCGCGAAAAATTCACCGTCGGGGATTTCCAGCGAAACTTCATCTACCGCTCTGGTGGCCACGCTTTCGCCGCGCCGCAGCGGGAACTCTTTAGTGACGTGTTTCAGTTCGATGTCGTTTGGAATATTAGGTTTCGTCATGATTCCCCAGAAAATATATGTGTAGGGGCAAAGCATGCCTTGCCCCTACCGACATGCTTGTTAGCCGCCGATGAGGATTTTCACTTCATCCCATGCGTCGTTGTACAACTGTTCAGCATCAGGCACAGTCAGCACTGTAAACAGCCGTTCAATCGTTGTCTCGTCGGGGTAAATGACCGGGCTTTCCCCGTACAGCGGGTCGATCAATCCACCGTCAATCGCCAATTGATTTGGCGAGGCATAGGCGGTGTAGTTGGCGATGTCCGCGCCCACCTGCGGGTCGAGAACGTAGTCGATGAAGACTTCGGCCAGCGCCGGATTTTGCGCGCCCGTCGGGACAGCGAGGTTATCGACCCACACCTGAGCCGTTTCCGGCAGGGCGAAGCCGAAGTCCTCGCATTCGCAGTCCGCGCCGATTTGGAAGATGTCGCCCATGTACTCGACGGCGATATCGACTTCGCCGGAAGCCAAACGTTCTTGACCGTCGTCGGCGGCGATGTAAACCACGTTGTCGCCATTTTCGATGAGGAAGTCACGGGCGGCGGCGATTTCGTCGGGGTTGACACTGTTGGCATCAAAGCCGAGCAGCCTCAGCGCGACACCCATCATCATGCGCGGCTCATCCAGCCATGCAACCGGGCCGTCATAGGTGAAGACCTGTTCCCATGAAGTGATTTCGTCAATCTTGGTTGTGTTGTAGCCAACCGCAGTTGTGCCCCACTGGTAAGGGACGCTGTACGCATTACCGGGATCATACACCGGATCGGCCAACGCTTCGGACAGGTTAGTCAGATTGGGTATATTGTCTGCGGTAAGCGGCATCAGCAGGTCTTCGGCGACCATCTGAGCGACGGTATGCCCAGTCGGCACAACGATATCATAGCCGGGGTTGCCCTGACGCAGCCGTGCAAGGAGCGACTCGTTGCTCTCGAAGGTATCGTAAACAACCGTTATGCCACAGAGTGCTTCAAAGTTGGAGATGGTGTCTTCAGCGACGTAAGTTGACCAGTTGTAGACGTTGAGCGTCTGCCCTACAAATCCTTCGGGGCAAACCCACGGTTCAAGCGCAGCCGGTTCTTCGGCTGCGTCTTGCGCCATAACAGGCGCGCCCAACATCAGTGCCAGTAAAACGAGTAACCCGATCCCAACTGCCTTATGGTTCATTTCTATCTCCTGAGTAGGTATCACATATGATGAAGAATTACGCGGACGCGGACAAAAATACCCGCGTCCGTTTGTTACCAGACATCCTAGCCACCAATGAGAATTTTTACTTCATCCCACGCATCGTTGTACATCTGCTCCACCGTCGGGTCGCTCAAGATGGTGAACAAGCGCTCGAACGTGGTCGCGTCGGGGTAGATCACCGGGCTGTCCAGATATTCAGGGTCGATCAAACCAGCATCGATGGCCGCCTGATTGGGCGAAGCATAGGCCGTATAGTTGCTGATGTCCGCGCCCACCTGCGGGTCAAGGATGTAGTCGAGGAAGACATGCGCCAGCGCCGGATTTTGTGCGCCGACGGGGACGGCAAGGTTATCGACCCACACATCCGCGCCTTCCATCGGCAGCGAGAACGCGAAATCGTCGCATTCGCAGTCGGCCATGATCTGGAAGATGTCGCCCATGTACTCGACGGCGATGTCGACTTCGCCCGCCGCGAGGCGTTCTTGACCGTCGTCACCCGCGATGTAGACCACGTTGTTACCGCGCTCAATCAAGAAGTCACGAGCGGCGGCAATTTCGTCGGGGTTGGTAGTGTTGGCGTCATAGCCGAGATTGACCAGCGCAAATCCCATCATCACGCGCAGGTCTTCCAACCACGCGACAGGGCCATCGTGATTCCACACCTGCTCCCAACTGGTGATCTCGCCGCCGACAGCTTCGATGTTATAGCCGACGCCCACCGTGCCCCATTGATAGGGCAGCGTGTAGAGGTTATCGGGATCATATTCGGGGTTGAGCAGGCTTTCGGTGACGTTGGCGATATTGGGGATTTGTGCTTTGTCCAGCGGTACGAGCAACTCTTCAGTAATCATCCTGAGGACGGTGTTGCCTGTAGGCACAACCACATCATAGCCGGGGTTGCCACTACGCAGCCGATTCAGCAGGGCCTCGGAACTCTCGTAAACGTCGTAGGTGACGGACACACCGCACAGGGTTTCAAAGTTAGAGATTGTGTCATCCGCGACATAGGTTGACCAGTTGTAGACATTGAGCGTTTGTCCCTCAAAGCCTGTGGGACAAGTCCAAGGCACAAGTTCCACCGGCGCTGTATCAGAATCCACAGACTCTTCGGTTGCATCTTGCGCCCATACAGTCACGCTTAATGTCAGCGCCAACATGAACAGCAGCGATAGAAAAGCTAACTTACGCATTATCTCACTTACCTCCTCTGAAATGGGGCATCTGCCCCGCGTTAAAATCCGTAAAACATTAAACGTTTGCAGCGTTGTCAGCTTTGAATGAGCTAAAAGCTATTAGCCTTTAGCTCTTTTTCTCGAACCTCGCGCCTCGAACCTTTTGACTCGGCACTCGGTACTCAGCACTGAATTACCCTCGCGCATTGTTACGGCCTTGAATGCCGAGCGAGATGGCTACCAAAATTGTAGACGCCAATAACATGAGCGTCGAGAGTGCATTGATCTCCGGTGGGATACGCTGTTTAATCATGCCGTAGACGAACACGGGCAGCGTAGTTGTGCCTACGCCGCTGGTAAAGAATGTGGCGACGAAATCGTCCAACGACAGCGTGAAGGCCAGCAGCGCTCCTGCGACGACACCCGGTAGAATCAGCGGCCATGTGACGCGCCAGAAGGTTTTCCACTCATTCGCGCCGAGATCACGCGCCGCTTCCTCAAGGCGCGGATTCATATCCGCTAGGCGGGCGCGCACCACAATCGCCACATAAGAGATGTTGAATACGGCGTGGGCGATGATGATCGTGCCGAAGCCCGTTGTGCCCTGTACGCCGGTTCTATCATTGATGAAGTCGAACAAGATTTTGAAAAACACCGCCAACGAAATACCCTGCGTGATTTCGGGGATAACGACGGGCAGATACAGCAGCGAGTCGAGCAGCTTCTTGCCGGGATAGTTGCCCCGCGCAAGGCTCAACGAAACCATTGTGCCGATGACGGTGGAAACAATCGTCGCGCTGATGCTGACGATGAGCGTGTTCTTGACCGCGTTCAGCATCAGTTCGGTTGAAAAGCGCGCTGATTCCGTTCCGGCGCTGATGGCGTTACTAAAGATGTTCACATACCAGCGCGTGGTGAAACCCTGCCAGACGGACACTGATTCCGAGTCGTTGAATGAGAATACGATCAGCACGATGATCGGAATCCACAGGAACAGATAGCCACCCACAGGCACAACCCACAGTCCGATCTTACCGATCTGGCGAATGGTCATGTCGCTTTGGATTTTCGCCTTGTTGATGCGTACCTCACCGGGTAAGGCGGTGGGGGTGGAAATCGCTTGATTGGCCATCGTGGTTAGTCCCTCTGTTCACCAAAACGGATGTACACCAGCAGCGCGATCATGACCATCAACATCATGACGATAGACAGCGCCGAGCCAAGCGGCTGATTGCCTGAGCCGCGAAACTGCTGCGTAATCAGGTTGCCGATCATGATGCCGCGTGTGCCACCGAGCAGGTCAGGCGTGACGAACGAACCGATAGCCGGGATGAACACGAGGATACAGCCCGCCACGACACCGGGAAGCGTGAGAGGCAGCACGATTCGCCAGAAGGCGAACCAGTCATTCGCGCCGAGATCGTGCGCTGCTTCGACAAAACGGAACTCGAAGCGCTCCGCAGAGGCATAGATCGGCAGCACCATGAATGGCAGGAAACCGTAGACAAGGCCGAGCAGTACCGCGCCCTGTGTATTCAGCAGTCCAAGCGGTTCAGCGATTAGCCCTGTGTTCATCAGGAACGTGTTGAGCGTACCCTCGCGTCCCAGTATCGTTTGCAGCGCGTAGGTGCGGACAAGGAAGTTCGTCCAGAACGGCAGAATGATGAGGAACAGCGCTAACTGGCGAGCGCGTGGATTCTGCCGCGTACTGATGAAGAACGCCATTGGATAACCAACCAGCAGACAGATGATGGTCGTCGCAAAAGCGACCCACACTGAGTCACCGAGAATGCCGATGAACACATCCGCCACGCGCTGATAGTTTGCCAACGTGAACGGCATCGTACCCACGCCGCCTTGCCCGCGTGTTAGAAAGCTGACGACCAGCACGATCAGCAGCGGCAGCACAAAGAACAGCGATAGCCAGACCATCGCGGGCACTGCCAGCAGGAAGCCTTTAGACTTCTCGCGGTAGCGCTGAACAGGTTGAGATTGCACACTTACAGTTGAGGTCATAGTTGTTTTTTAACCGTTAAACGCTTGTGGGGGGCCGGGCGGCCCGGTTACGGTCAATGCATTGAGCTTGCGCGCCCTATAATAAACCCTTGTGAGGGTTTGGGCAATAATTCCTTTTTGTCTTAATTTATCCCACATTCGACGGATGACATTTGCAGTCTTGCAGTATGATAATCATCATAATGACCGAACTTGACTTAGGGCCGCATCATGCAAATTTCCTTAACTTTCATTCGCCAGCGTTATGCACAATCGACCTTTTTGCTGCTGGTGTTCGCACTTATCGCGGGCATTTTTCCAGTATTGGCGCAAGAGGTAGTCAACCGCTTTGATCGTGAGGGGCGTATCTGGCTCGAATACGATGATCGCGTGGCTACGATTACCAACAGCCGCGTTGTACCCGCGCAAACGCTGGGGATCAATCACGAACCCGAATATTTCGAAGTCAAGTTTGACCGCTGGATTGATGGAGACTTAGGGCAAACTTCGGATTTCATCCGGCTCTATCGCGTGGCCGATTTCGATGATGTCAATTATTCGCGTTACTTCGGCGCTTTGGACTACCTGAACTCAGTGCTTGACCAACGGCCTTTGCTGCCGACCAATACCATTTACGGCGATTTTGTGCGCTTCATCGACTTTGAAAACGGTTCGGGCGTGGCCTATCGAGCGGGCTATGGTGAGACAAAGACGTATCAATTTCAGGGCATCACCAACGATGGCTTATATTATCTATCCGTGCAATTCATACTCGGCGCGGAGTTCGGTCTGCCGATTGATGAGCCGGAAGATTTCTCGACGACGCTACGGATGCTGGATGATGTATTCGCAAGTCTGATGATTGACGTTCCCGAAGTGCTGGTCGAGTCAGATTCCACTGCGTCAACGACAACGGTTCAATTTGAGAACATCGGCTTTGAGTATGCTTCATCGCTGGCGTGGCGTGTGGAAGGCGATGTCATCGCGCCAATTGTTGATCTCGAAGGCGTTTCGATGTTCGGCTCCCAGCCGGGGGCGACACAATTCAGCTTTCCCGGCTTCCCCGATCAAAACATGCTGCGCGAGTCCAACCTGCGAGTGATAACCGTCGCGGAAGTGCCGGAGAACGCCAACAGCTATTTCGAGTATGTGGATGAACTGCAAGCGCTCTTAGAACAACGTCTCGATTTCGCCAGCGATTTGAATCCGCAAGATGGCGGCACAGCGGCGCTGCTGAACAGGGCCGAACGGTTTATGGCGCGCCCGCAGTATATCGAGTTTGATGGCGGCTTGGGCATTCGTTATCTCACCTATTTCTCACAGGGGACAGCGACAGCCGTCCCTAACAACAAGGTGTATTACGTGTTCGAGGGTATGACGGATGATGGCGCGCACGTCATCACCGCCGTGTTTCCCCTCACGAATGCGTTTCCAGGAACGATTGCGCCGCTCGACCCCAGTGCTATGCAGTCGGAAGAATTGGACGTACTCTATCCCGACTATCCCGAATACCTGACACAAATTATGCGCGGGCTGGAGGCACAACCTGCGTCAGACTTCACGCCGAACCTCGATACGATGGACGCGATGTTTCGTTCGCTGCGTGTTGGGTAGTGGAGATCGGTCACTCGCCTAATTGACTTTCGCGTACCTTTCGGCTATGCTGACGAGGTAAGTGAAGCAAAACCCTCGAAACAGGTGTTGAATGTCCACCGTGATTATCGGTGCAGGAATGGCTGGTTTAACAGCCGCTCGGAACCTCGTAGATGCAGGCGAATCCGTTGTGATTTTAGAAGCGCGTGACCGCATCGGTGGGCGTGTGTATACCAACCGTGTGTTCGCGGACTTCCCCATCGAAATGGGCGGCGAGTTTATTCACGGCGACGAAGCACCAACCTGACTGCTGGTGCGTAAGTTGGGTTTACGCACGCTGCTCTGGTCGAAACAACAAGACCCCCTTGTCCGTCTCGCTGATGGCGG
>JACMMD010000877.1 GCA_014379235.1 Anaerolineae bacterium | reverse complement strand
TGTAACTAGTAACTCCCACGTTTCCGTATCCCAAATTTGGATAGTCGGCCATACTCTGACCGCAATCCGCGAACCGTCAGGACTCCACGTTGCTCCCGCAGCAGCAGGGGTGTCTAGGTGCATCACAACTTCATATTGGATACTGCCTTCGCTTTGCGCGTAAAGATCAACAGCGCCTGTTATGATGAGAGAAACCATGATAACCAGAGATGCCAAGCGCATAAATCAAAACCTCTTTTGATAACCAGAGGTATTGTGTCACAGATTTAGCTGCCATGTAACAGGGTATCCAAGAGCGCCCACTCATCAGCGCTGGTTTCCCAATACGGATAAACAGCAAGGCCGTCAATCACCTGCGGCGAGTCGCTGGCAGCAAATCCGGCGCGCAGTCCAACCAGCGCGTTCGTCAGCGATTCCGCCGTCGTATTGTGCGATGGCGTGAGTTCTTCCGACGTAGGGACGCCGATCAGAAAGTTTACATCCACGCCGGATAGAGCATCGGCACTCGCCCGCACCTGATAGGCCATCCACTCGCGGTAATCCGCCGGAAACGGCAGCCCCGAATCGTAAGCCATCAGCGCCACCTGATCGGCGTTTTGGGCCACGCGCCGCAAATAATCCGCCGACCAGTGATGAGCCATCGTCGGATAGGGAATATCCGTCACGTTTTCGGTCAAACGCAGCGCATGAACCGCCGTTGACAGTATGGCTTCCGGCGGCAGCGCGTCCCGCAGCGCTTCGAGCGTGGCGATGAAGGCTTCATCGCCTTCGGGGATCAGTTCGGCGTTGAGATGTACGCCATCGAAGCCCAACTCGCTCACCGTTTGCGCGCCGAACTCAGCAATCATGGCGCGAACGTCAGCGCTTTCAAGGCGATTGGCCACGTAAACGCCGTCGGGCTGCGTCATCTGAATCGGCACTCCCACCCAAGCCAGCAGCGTGACATCCGGCGCGAGTTCGTGCATTCGTTGGGTGAAAGTGGCGGCATGATCGAACGTCGGGTTGAAGAAATCCCCCGATTTGAGATAGCTCACATACACAAAAGCGTAGTCGATTTCATGCGCTTGCAATTCCTGTGCCAGCGCTTCGATTTCGGCATCGGAGTGCGCGTCCATCGACCACTCTACGCCAAGCCATGCCGCCCGTTCCAACGTCATATCTGGCGGCAGATCAGGCAGCGCTCCCGATGGTCGATACTGCCACCCGATCCACAGCACGGCCAATAAAACAACGCCACCCAAGATAAACATTAGGCGGAGTCGATGTGTTATGCGATTCATAAGGCTAAGGGGAAATCAGCCCACCGCTCCCGGCGGCGGCGTGGCGAATGTCAACGGCTCGATTGTGGATGAGAGCGGAGTCGCAGGCGCGGCGAACGCGCCGACATTTGAGTTATACAACGGGATGGTTTCAAGCTGCGGCTGCGAGATGACGAACAGTTCAACCGCGCCCCAGCCTTCGGTTTCGCCGTACTGCACGTACAGCCATTGACCATCGGCGGTCTGCGCGAGCGGTGTCACGAAATCATCGAAGGGCACAACGAGTACCGTCGGCGAATCCAATGTTGGAACCGTGTGCAACCGGGCGTTGTAGCGCGTGGCGATCAGCGTCGATGGTACGACCAATTCGCCTGCGTCGTCGGGCACTCGCACGGGCAGTGTTTCCGTATCGCCCGTGACGCGCACCGTGAAATACGCCACCCAACCCTCGAAATCCTCGTCGCCGTTCACGTCCTCAACGAACAGCCAATCACTGTCTTCGCTGCTGCGGGCAACGGCCTGCGCTTCGCTGGATACTTCCATTTGCCCGACGACTTCATACGTCAGGTTGGGGCCGCTGCGAACGTTCACGCGCCCGTAGGCAACCACAATCACGTCGGCACCGGGGCCGCTGCTGCCGCCTTCGACTTCATTATCCAATTCAGCGCTCACCATTGGCAGCGCCGATATTTCGCCTTCGAGCATCAGCACGAACGCGCCCACCCAACCGGGTTGACCATCGCTCATGATGATGTGTAACCACTGTTCGTCGGCTTCGTAGCGACCATCCACGATCACGCTGTCGCCCGCGCTGAGGCGCCCCACGATGTCATAAAACGTGCCGGGGCCGTTGCGAACGTTGACCGTCTGATAAGCGGTGGCCGGAATGCCGTCTGACTGCGCGCTGGCGTCTGTTTCTTGGGCGGCGCTGGCGACACTTGCCAGCAAACCAACGCCCAAAAGCAGACCCCACACACTGAATTTACGTACAACACTTGCTTTAGTCGTCTTCATAGTAGGGACGATTATAACAGACGCTAAACGTGGTTTAGAGTAGATAAAACGTAAGAACGGCATAAAAGAGGCTGAACGGAAACAGATTTAACACAGCGTCACAGAGGGACAAGAGGCACCGAGAAAATCCT
>JACMMD010000087.1 GCA_014379235.1 Anaerolineae bacterium | reverse complement strand
GCGAATAATTCTCGAACCGCATGAGCGTAGACATAACCGTTACCCTCGTTGGCCTGAATCCTGAGCTGGGCGGTTGGTTCATGCAGCAGGCGATTGACAAGGCGATGCGCCATGTGGCTGACCACTTCGCGGGTACGTTCGTCCGCATCTGACAGTCGGTTGAGAGTTTGTGCCAGTTCTTCATCCGCGATGCTTTGTGCCCATTCGCGCAAGTCTTTGATGACTGGCGTCACCTGACGGCCACGATACCATTCGGCAAAGCGCGTCATCTCCTGTTGAATGATGCTTTCGACCTGCGGAATAGCCGCCCGGCGCAGTTCACTATTCGTATCCACGACAGATTGCAGATCATCAATATCGAAGTATTGCACGTCTGGCAGACCCCGAACGGTGGCTTCAACATCGCGTGGAACAGCAATATCCATTATCAAGAGAGGGCGGCCTTCACGCTGGCGCAGCACCGCCTCGACTTCGTGGCGATAAATAACGGTATGTGGTGCGCCAGTCGCACAAATAACCGCATCCGCTTTAATCAGCGCTTCCTTAAGCTGAAACCAGCTTAAAGCTGTGCCGCCAAATTCATTGGCTAATGCCTCAGCCCGCTCATAGGTGCGGTTGATAAACATCAACTCTTGGATCTGAAATCGCTTGAGCGCCTGCGCGGCTAACGTCGTCATTTCGCCCGCGCCCAACAGCAAGATGCTGACTGCGCGCTGCTGGTTGAGCTTCTCCATAATGAGTAGCGCGCCAGCATGGCTGATCGACGTGGTGTAGCGGCTGATGGGGGTTTCTGTACGCGCCCGTTTGCCTGTGTGAATGACGTTGGCGAACAGATGAGAAAGAATCGCGCCTGTCATACCTGCGCTGCGGGCATATTCAAACGCCTGCGTGACTTGCCCTAAAATTTGGGTTTCACCCAAGATCATCGAGTCTAAACCACAGGCGACACGCATCAGATGAGAGATCGCGTCATCGCCGCTGTGGTTGTACAAATGAGCTTTCAGTTCAGCGAGAGGGATGTTTTGCAGCGTCGATAGAAACTGTTCGACGAAGGCGATGCCCTCATTCGGATGATCGCCTGTGGCATAAATTTCAAGCCGATTGCAAGTGGATAAAATAACGACCTCATGGATAACGGGGGATGGGCTGCTATCAGTGCTAATCCCCGTTTGCTTTCGCAAGTCTGCGAATACGGTTTGTAGAGCAAAATCGGAAAGGGTCAGTTTCTCGCGTAGTTCTACTGGAGCAGTTCGATGATTCAACCCGACAAGAATGATAGACACAGTGTCAATTCCAATGTGATGTCATGATTACGGATAAAGTATGACTGTCAACGCTATGAAAATCACCAAGAATTATGCTAAAACCTCAATAAATCTATATGAAAGTGCAAAATTATACAAGTGAAAAGTTAAGCGCCTCATGCCAGATTCACCGCATGAGGCGCATGATTGATTGTTGGGAATAAAGAAGATCGTGCGTAGGAGATGTTTCGCGGGGCTGGTATCACACGCTCAGTGTGTCATCTTTCAGATAACGCCAGCGCGTAGAACTTCAACATTTCGGCTAGTTGGCGCGTCTCTGCGATATGTTCAAGCATCGTCCGCGTATGCTGCTCGACAGTGACCGCCTCAGCCTGATTGAATAACACAGTTTCGGGATCAGCGTTCTGTTGAACTTGCAGAGTCAGATTGCGGATGACGCGCAAATCCAGAATCAAATCGGCGGTGAGCTGACGCAGCACAGCGCCCACGTCGTCGCGCAGGAGTTCTTCAATCATTTCGATCATAACGGCGGCGGTTTCGGGGGGCAGTTCGCCCACAATGTCGTCGTGCCATTGAGGTCGTTGGGCGCTCATCAGGACTGCTCTTTCACACTTTGACGCTGAGGCCGGATGCGCGTCACGATTAAGACGACCAGCGTCGCCACATACGGCAGCATGGCCACAAACTGCGTTGGGATACCGATGCCCTGTAAACGCAGTGATGCCGCGTAAGCCAGCCCGAACAGCAAACTCGCGCCTAAGATTTTGATCGGATGCGCTTGACCGAACATCACCGCGACTAGCGCGATAAAGCCGCGACCCGCCGTCATGCCTTCAACGAACTGTGTCACCAATGAAATCGAAAGCTGCGCGCCCGCCAAGCCACACAAAATTCCACACAGCGCCACGCTGACATACTGCACACGCTTAACGCGAATACCGAGACTGCCCGCCGCTTCGGAGTTTTCGCCAACGGCGCGCAGGTGCAGCCCGAACGGGTGATGAAACAGGAACAGATAAGCCAGCACAACGATTACGAACGCGCCGTAAACCAGAATGGAATGATCGGAGAACATCGTGCCCAATACCGGAATGTCGCGGATGATCGGCAGCGAAATATCCGGCAGCCCTTCGAGACTGGGATCGTAGTAGCCGCCTGTCACGCCGAAAACGAGGCGCATCGCATAGGTGGTGAAGCCAAGCGCGAAGATATTGATCGCCAGACCGATGATAACCGCATCGCCTTTGATCTCGATGACGAAGTAGCCGAATAACAGCGCGATAAGGGTTGCCGCCGCTACTGCCAGCAGCAAGCCGAGATACGGATTGCCTGTCCAGAACACGCCCGCTACCGCGAAAAAGCTGCCAACGAGCATCATGCCTTCCAGCGCCACGTTGAAGATACCCGCCCGCGCCGTGAACATCCCGCCAAGCGCCGCCAATAGAATCGGCGTGAATAGGCGCACGGTTGACGCCAGAAGTGCCGCGTCGAAAATCGTCATGCACGCTGCTCCGATAGAAGGATATGCCGCAGCCATTGACCAACACGCTGGCGAACGGCAATCATGAAGATGATTCCAGCCTGAACAATATCCGCGATTTGCAGGGGGATTTGTGTATTGCGCTGCATCCCCGCCGCGCCAACTTCAATCCCTGCGAGAAAGAGTCCCGTCAGCACCACTAGCGCCGGATTAGCCTGTGCAAGAATGGCGGCGATGAAGCCCGTCCACGCATAGCCGCCTGCGGTGAGCGAGTTATCAATAAAACGGAAGTCCACGCCCAGAACCTGCACCGCGCCCGCCAAGCCCGCTAGCGCGCCGCTTGCCGCCATCGCCAAGAGCGTCATTCGCTGTACGCTGATGCCGCCGTAAGCCGCGAAATCGGGATTGAGGCCGGTCATTCGCAGTTGATAGCCCAAGCGCGTGCGCCGGAATATCCACGCCAGCAGCGGCGGTAGAATCAGCAAAGCGAGGATGCCCGCGTGTAAGCGAGTGCCCGACAAGATCACGCCGAAGCGGATTGCTTCGGGGATCATCACCGTCTGCGGTACGGCAGCACCGCCCGAAAGATCGCGCAGGGGATTGTTGACAAGATACGAGACGAACAAAACCGCGATGTAGTTCAGCAGCAAGGTCGAGATAATCAGCGGCACATTGAAGCGCGTTTGCCACCATGCGGCAGGCAGCGCCATCAGCGCCCCGGCGGCACATCCAGCGAGGATCGTGACGGGCAGCAGAACAATCGCGGGTAGTCCTTGCAGAGCGTTGGCCGTAACTGCGCTGGCCAGCGCGCCGACGACCATTTGCCCTTCCAGCCCCAGATTGAACAGCCCCGCTTTGAAACTGGTTGTGGCAGCCAGCCCGCAAATGACAATCGGAATGCTGCGCGTCAGCGTGGCGGCGATGTTGTTGCGCGTGCCCACCGCACCGCGAATGAGTTCCTCAATCGCCAGCAGCGGCGATTTGCCCGCGATAACTACTGCTACCGCGCCGATCAGCAGCGCCATGATCGTCAGGATAAGCACGACCAGAATCGGAATGAGGGCGCTCGGTATGCGCTGAGTCTTGGCGGGGCTATCCGCTGACATTGACATTTGTGATTCCTGCCATGAGTAGTCCCAGATCGTCAGCGCGGGCCTCTTTGCCCGCGACTTCACCGATTATTTTGCCCCGATATATCACCAGAATGCGATCTGAAATGGACATGACTTCGCCCAGATCGGCGCTGATAAGCAGGACACCCGCGCCTGCGTTCCGGCGCTGAACCAGCGCATCGCGCACGAACTCACAGGCTGCGATGTCGATGCCGCGTGTGGGCTGTGCGGCGACGATCAACGGCTTATTGTCAGCCAGTTCTCGCGCAACCACGATGCGCTGTGCGTTGCCGCCGGACAGGGTGTTCGCGGCGTTATTGGCATTTTTCGTCTTGATACTGAACTTCTGAATGAGCATTTCAGTTCGCTGGCGGATGGCCGCCGTATTCAAGATGCCGCGCTTTATGAGCGGCGGACGGCTGTGCGCGCCCATCAGTAAGTTGTCGCTGATGCCGCCATCGGGGGCCAAGCCCTGCTTGTTGCGATCTTCGGGGATGTAGGCCAAGCTTGCTGCTCGACGCTGCGCGACACTATCGCGGGTCACATCTTTGCCTGAGAACTTGATCGTTCCGGCTTGTGTGGTCTGGATGCCGGCGATTAAATCTGCCAGTTCCGTTTGACCGTTACCCGTTACTCCGGCGATGCCCACAATCTCGTTGGCATAGACGTTGAACGTTATCCCATTGACGCCTTTACCGCAAAGTCCGGCGACTTCTAAGAGTGCTGCGCCCTGAGAAAGCTGCGGACGCTCAAACTCAAGAAAGACATCACGCCCGACCATCAGCCGTGCGATTTCCTGCGAGTCGGTCATCGTTGGCTGAGGCTTGCCCGTGACGTGACCATCACGCAGTACCGTGATCGTATCCGCGATTTCGATAACCTCTTCAAGTTTGTGGCTGATGAACAGCGTGGTTTTGCCGTCGCGCTTCAACTCGCGGATGACGCGGAAAAGTCCCTGCGTCTCTTGCGGTGTTAGAACGCCCGTCGGCTCGTCGAGGATCAGAATATCCGCCCCACGATACAGCGCCCGCAAAATCTCAAGCCGCTGTAAATCGCCGACGGACAATTCGGAAACGCGCACATGCGGGTTGACGTGCAGATCATAGCGTTCGCCTAAGTCTGTAACGGCTTTTTTGGCGGCAGCGCGGTCAAAAAAGCCGCGCCGTTTGGGTTCTCGTCCGAGCGTCAAATTCTCAGCGACAGTCAGCGAAGGCAGCAGCATAAAGTGTTGATGTACCATGCCGATACCGAGCTTGTTCGCTTCTTCTACGCTGTCAATCGTCACGGGATTACCACGAATGCTGATCTGCCCGTGATCGGCTTGAACGATGCCAGCGAGGATATGCATCAGCGTACTTTTACCCGCTCCATTTTCACCGACAAGGGCATGAACTTCGCCCTCCGTGATCGCAAGATCAACAGCAGCAAGCGCGGTGGTTTGACCAAAACGCTTGATGATGCCTGTCATCTGTACTATCGGGATGGGATTGGCCACTGCCTGCACATCCTCACTGTAAACGTCATGAGATTACGGTTAGGGTAGGGGCGGGTCTCAGACCCGCCCTACAAGAACATCATTAAGCGGCTTCAGTTACTTCGGCTTCTGGCGTGGCTTCTTCCGCAGGCGCAAGGAAATCGGTCACGACAATATCGCCGGAGACGATTTGCGCGGCAAGGTCACGGATTTCTTCTTGCAGTTCTTCCGGCAGCGCGCTCTCCACGCCGCTGTCTTCGAGGACGAGGAAGGC
>JACMMD010000086.1 GCA_014379235.1 Anaerolineae bacterium | reverse complement strand
TACCACAGCAACCTTAAGAGAAAGTATCTCATGTCCCAACCATCTCCTTCTGAATTCCTCGCACATTTCCAGAATCAGCGCCAGCGCACGATTGATATACTGACCGAACTCGTCAATTTCGAGACGCCGACGACGGTCAAGGCATCGGTTGACGCGCTCGGCAGCTTCATGGAGCAGCAGTTCCTTTCGCTCGGTGCATCGTCGCTCAGCCGCATCCCACAGGAAGCCGTCGGGGATTTTCTGCTGGCTAAGTGGAACGAGGACAGCCCCGGCCACCCGATCATGTTTCTTATTCATATTGACACGGTTTGGCCGCTTGGCACGTTAGCGGAACGTCCGCCGACGATCACCGACGAAGGCGCAAAACTGTACGGCCCCGGCGCGATTGACATGAAGGGCGGCATCACCATTGTGCTGACGGCCCTGCGCGGCTTGAACGAACTCGGTCAAATGCCAGCGCGTCCGATTTGGATACTGATGACCAGCGATGAAGAAGTCGGCAGCATTTACTCGCAGCCGGTGATTGAAGAACTCGCGCCGCAGGTCGGTCTCGTGCTGGTGATGGAGCCTGCTACGCCCGACGACGCGCTTAAAACGTGGCGCAAAGGTGTTTCCAACTACGTCGTCAAGGTTGAAGGCCGCCCATCTCACGCGGGCAACGCGCCGGAGCAGGGCATCAACGCGATTGTTGAACTGGCGCAGCAAACCATGAAGCTGCAATCACTCAACGACCTCAAGAATGGCACGTCGGTGTCGGTGACAGTCATCAAGGGCGGTTCGGCCACTAACGTTATCCCCGCCTATGCCGAAGCGCACGTCGATGTTCGCACGATGACCGCCGAATCGCACCGCAATATCAACGCGGCGATTCTAGGGCTAGAGCCGTTTTTGCCGGGAGCGAAAGTTTCCGTTGAAATGCACCACGCACGCGGCCCGATGGAGCGTAACGCGCAGATGCAAGCGACGTTCGGGCAGTGTAAAGCCATTGGCGAGTCGCTTGGCTTGACCATCCGCGAGGAAGGCAGCGGCGGCGGCTCGGATGGCAACATCACGGCACACTTGGGGATCGCTACGTTAGATGGGCTTGGGGCACAGGGCGAAGGACTACACGCCCTTCACGAGCATGTCGTCATCAACAGTTTACCCAGACATGCGGCACTCATCGCCGCCATGCTGCGCGACTGGAAATTCGCAGACTAAGATTTCGATGTAAGGGCGAGACGCTGCCTCGCCCTTAGTAAGAAAAATTCACGTAAAACGCCATCACTAATTTGTGCCAATGCCGTGTGTCGCATCGGCGCGTATGAGCCACGCTTTGGCCTGTTCAGTTTCTTCAAGCGCAAAAAAACGCCCCTCATCGCGCAGCCGCAGCAATCCAAAGAACGATTTGGCCAGCGCTGCTAAGGTCGTTGGCCCGTGTAAGAACGCGAAGCGTGTGACCGGACGGTTGCGATGCCGTGCAAAGAATGACTGCGCCGTTTGAAATGCGTATTGTAATGGTGGAAAGCCAGATTGACGCAGATCGAGCAGTACATTCAGCCGTTCTCCTTCAGGTGTGATGCCGTAAAGATACGCCATCATCTCCAAGAACTGGTCAAACGTGCGCGTTGTTCCATCCATAAGCGTAATTTGATGGAAACCATCGGCCAGTTCGTAGCGGCAAGTATCGCTGTCATTAACCTGATTTGTCATAATGGATAGCAATCCTTAGTATAAACCACTCCTTAATACTATTTTAACCAATTACTAACACAGTGAGCATTAAAGTTTTTCGGATTACGGAATTAGCTGGAATTACGCAGCTTCTTGAGCTGCGAGCAGTTGATCGCGGGTAGTGATGTCGCGCATCGTGAGTATCCACTCGTAGATGGATGGGCTGGTCTCGCGCAAATGATGAACCGCCGGCCCGATGGGGTCTCGCCCGCCCACGCCGGGAGCGCCCGACTGATAGCCGCCGTAAAAGGCGAAATAGGCCTGATTGAGCTTGCGTATCAAGTAGCCATTGTCTGTGAACAACTGGCGACGTTCTTCCATATAGGCTTCGGCTTCATCGACCTCGCCCGCCGCCAACAGTTCATCGACATGTACTCGTGTTTCGTTCATCGTCTCGCCATAATCAAAAGCAGGCGGTTCTGGAGATGGCGCGGCGCTGGATGGCGCGGAAGGTGTGGACGGTGGCGCAGGCTGCGGCACGAGTTCGGGATAATAGCGCGCCAGCACCAGCGGCCCGAGTTCTCGTCCGAACAGGTTGGCGGTAGTCTCATTGATGATGCGCGATTCGCCGCCAAAATCGTAGCTGTAGCCCAACGGGAACGCATACAGATAATGATGCAGCCATTCATGCGCGATGACTTCAACGGCATACTCGATGCTAGCCGTTTCCAGAATCATCGCTGGATAAATGGCCGTCCCACCGAGCGGCACAATCAGCGACGACAGGTTCGGCAGCGCATCGACACGGGCCTCTAGGGCTGCCCGCATATCCACAGGCATCGGGTTAAGGTTGATGTAAATATCGAAGCTGATGCGGTCTCGCGGCGAAACGATCAGCAGATTGGGCATTTGCGTGAAGTGCATCGACATCGGCGGTAGTAACTGCCCCGCCACGCCGAAGCCTTGATCGACCAATACCGCTGCAACCTGTCCTTCGAGAATGCTCTCGGCCAACGGCTGGCGCGAACGCAGTTCGGCTCGATTGGCATCACGTTCAGCGCGCAGTTCCGCCGACGCGGCAGTAGGATCAATGGTAGCGGGGTCGCTGTACAGCCTGTCGATCTGCCCTTCGAGCGCTTGCGTCTGAGCCAGCAGCGCCATGTAGTCGCGCACATATTGGCTGCGATCAACCTCGCTCATGAACGGATGCCGCCCCCACAGCGTTTCGCCCACTTTGACGGCCAGCGCTTCGGCTTCCCAACGCACGTAATCAAACACCTGATCGCTG
>JACMMD010000876.1 GCA_014379235.1 Anaerolineae bacterium | reverse complement strand
GTTCTGGACAACTACTTCAACTTCATCAAAGACAAAAACGAGTGGATCGGCACAGATGTTGTCTTTGAAATTGCCGAGAAGGATGGCGAAACGGAAGTTCGCTTTACGCACGTTGGGCTTGTACCTGCATATGAGTGCTACGGTGTTTGCTCAAACGCATGGGGTTCGTACATCAGCGGCAGCTTGCGCGACCTCATCACCACTGGTAAAGGGCAGCCAAACCCCATCGAAGAAGTGGTTAATCAAGCCCGTGAAATGAGCGGGCAAAACTACACCACGTCCTTGACGGTAGGACAATCTCCCGAAGAAGTGTTTGCTGCTGTCAACAACGTTCGCGGCTGGTGGTCAGAAGCAATCGAGGGGAATACCGACAAACCCGGCGCTGAATTTACGTTCCACTCCCAAGACCTGCACCACAGCACCCAGAAAATCACTGAATTCGTACCGGGGCAGAAGGTGATGTGGCATGTTATGGACAGCCAGATCAACTTCGTCAGTGACAAGACCGAGTGGAAAGACACCGACATTGTCTTTGAGATTTCCAGAAAGGGTGACCGGACTGAACTCCGCTTCACGCATGTCGGACTGGTTCCGGTCATCGAATGCTACGGCGCATGTTCGGACGCATGGGGCTTTTATATCAGGAACAGCTTGTTCGGCCTAATCACCACAGGCAAAGGTGAACCGGATCGTGCGCCGGTTAACCTGTTAGAACAGTAGCAGATGCCGCAGCGGGGTTTCAACGGATAACGACGGGCGAACGATCCGTTGTACTCACTCAACCAGCAAAAGCGGCACAACAGGCGTTGTGCCGCTTTTGCGATCTCAATTAGAACGTTTGGATTAGGATGCGATTCGAATAAAGCCAATCGCCCCGGTGAAGTTGACGCCTTTGAGGACAGCGTAGGAGAGCTTGGCCGCCGTTAGGTTCGCGCCGCGCAGGTTAGCATCCGTGAGGTTCGCGTATTCCAGTGTCGCGCCCGTCAATAACGCGCCGGTCAGATCAGCGTGGTTGAGGTCGGTATAAACTAGATGCGCGCCGATCAGGTTCGCGCTTTTCAGAAAGGCGTGGCTGAGGCGTGTCTTGAACAACGTCGCGCTCATGAGCACCGCGCCGTTCAGGTTTGCCTCGCGCAAGTCGGCCTCGGACAAGTTCGCCAGCTTGAGCACTGCGCCAGTCAGGTTTGCCCCTTGAAGACGCGCATTCGTCAGCTTGGCCAGTGTAAGATTTGCACCGCTCAAATTGGCTGATTGCAAGTTGGCGTTGGAAAGATCAGCGCGAGTCAGGTTTGCCCCGCTTAAATCCGCGCCACGCAAATCTGCACTAGCGAGGTTACGACCCGCCAGATTTGCGCCTTTTAACTGACTACCGCTCAGTGGTTGAGCATAGGGTTCAGTAGAATCTTCGATGGGCATGTGAGCCATATAAACGTGCTGAGTCTCCGGTATCCACTACCTTATTGAAAACGATTACGATAGATCAAATAAAAGCTGCCAAACGCATAACGCTTTACAGGCGAGCTTGCGTTTAGATTGGTTTTTGGGCCCCGTACACACGTTCGGTGATAACCTGTACGACGATGCCGTAGACCTCTGTCCAAGCATCGCGGACTTCCGGCGTAAATTCGCTGCCGAGTGTTTCGTCCAATGCCCACAACAGCGCTTGCCCCACCGTGCCATAATCCTCTGGCTTGACCCCATAATGAACGTGGCGCTGTCCTAAGCCTTCGATAGCGGGCACGAGATGACTTTCGAGTTCGTATAAGCCCGCGACGAGTACACCAAGCAACTGCATCAGCTTGATACCCTGCGCGTACATATCGCCTTTGAACAGGTGGCGCAGTGATGGATCGAGTTCAAACAGGCGCGCATAAAAAGTCGCGGCGACCTCATCCGAAGCAACGATAGCAGAAGTGAACGATGATTGGATCAGGTCAATTTGATGCGTCGATAATGTCATTCCGCTGTTTCCGCCCCCTAGATTTATATTACAATATGCGCTTTTTCGTCATCTTTTACAATCATATTTCGACAATAGTTTGTTTACTGTAATTAATCTCACTGTGTCTCATCTCATATGAAACCAATAAACTGTCGATTTCTATAACGTTATCGCAATGTGGAATGGATATAAAAGGG
This sequence comes from Anaerolineae bacterium, assembly GCA_014379235.1. Classification (GTDB taxonomy): domain Bacteria; phylum Chloroflexota; class Anaerolineae; order Aggregatilineales; family Phototrophicaceae; genus JACMMD01. Next base: position 763 of record JACMMD010000876.1, on the reverse strand, counting down.
TGAAATTCGCCAAGTTTGAGGCTGTGTTATACTAACTTCACTTAAAGGACTTATGCCAACAAATATCACGAACTATGAGCGATACTTCCGAATGGGTTAGCTTGAGACATGCGGCGGAAATTTTGGGCGTACATCCCGCCACCGTCCGCAATTGGGCCGATAAGGGCGATCTGCCTTCACGCCGAACTCCCGGTGGACATCGCCGCTTTCGCCGTTCTGACCTGCTGCAATACGCCGAGACGCAGGGTGAATTTCAACCTGTCGAAGTGCAGATCATCATCCAGAATGCGCTCGGACAAACGCGCATGGACATCGGCAGCGGCAACCTCAGCGAGGTTCCGTGGTACGAAGCCATGAGTGAGGCCAGTCGCAATCTGCTGCGACAGCAGGGGCGGCGCGTCCTTGAAGAACTGCGCCAGTATGTCGCCGCCGGAGCGCCCGACGAACGCCTCGCCATAGCCATCACGCTCGGCAAGGATTACGCGGCGTCCCTGAGCAGCGACGGTTTGACCCTACCCCAAGCGATGCGCGGCTTCTTCTACTTCAGTGATTTTGTGACCAACGCTATCCTCACATGGTCAGAGATCACGCCGCGCAGTGCCGCTGAATGGGGCAATTTGCTGCGACAGGTCAACACCTTCATCAATACAATGCTGCTCTCGATTGCTGAATTTTACGAGGAAGAATAGCCGGTGCCCGCTACTGATCTCGCGGCATGGGTCGCTTTCAGCCTGACGGAGCGCATCGGCAGCAAGACCCTGCG
>JACMMD010000875.1 GCA_014379235.1 Anaerolineae bacterium | reverse complement strand
GTTGTGTGCGCTCATGGACGGTAAATCGCTGGAAGACGCGCTGCGCTATGGCAACGCCGTCGCCGCGCTCAAAATGACCATGCCCGGAGACCTCGCGCTGGTCACTCACGATGAAGTCGAACGCTTGATGTCGCAGCCAACCGAAGGCATTGTGCGCTAACCGATGGTCACGATTCGCGCATATCAACCCGATGATCGCCCGCAAGTAGAAGCCTGTTTGTTTGAACTGCAAGCGTTTGAGCAGCGCATCGATAAGTTCACACTGCCCGCGAGAGCAACCGTCATCATTTACATGACGGAACTCCTCGACACCTGCGAACGTCATAACGGCAGGATTTACGTCGCAGAAAAAGACGGTCAAATCGTGGGCGTGGTCGGCGTATACTTAGCCCATGAGAACGACCCGCTGACCAGCTTGGCCGATTACGTCTACGTGACCGATCTCGTCGTACTGCCTGACCAGCGCGGACAAGGACTCGGCATGAGGCTGTTAGAAAAGGCTGAAGCCTATGCGCGTGAAATGAGCTGTGCGCTCATGGTCATCGGTGCGCTGGCCGCTAACGAAGCTGCGCTTGGCGCTTATCATAAGTTTGGCTTTCAAGATCGTGTAATCACACTGGTGAAAGAACTGAACGGAGAAAATGAGCAGCAATAATCTTCTCGCCGGAGATTTCAAGCTCCGGTTGAAACATACCCTATTGTTTCTGTCCCTGTTGACCGTGGGACTGCTCATCAGTTGCAGCCCGCCGCCAGCGCCAACCCCGACGATAGAAGCTGCCGCTGCATCGACAGAAGAAGCAACACCGGAAACTACACCTGATGTCATTCTCACTTGCGACGATCTCATCACGTCCGCGATTGAACATGTGGGGACGGTATGCAGCGGACTCGGCAACAATCAGGCGTGTTACGGTAACTCGATGATCGAAGTTGAGTTCCGCGACGGTGCGGAAGGCAGTTTCAACAGCACAGGCGACATCGTTGATCTGCTCGATATTCGCCGCCTGAGCGCCCGCTCACTAAGCCAATCGCAGCAGTTATGGGGCATCGCCGTTCTCAAGGCGCAGGCCAACCTCGAAGGCTCAATTCCCGGTCAAGCCGTGACGCTGCTCCTGTTCGGAGAGACGACGCTGGATAACGTTTCGCCCGATCTGCGCGCCATCGCCCTGAGTACCGGAATCGGTGAGGTCTCGTGCGGCGATACGCCCGCGTCCGGCCTGCTGATTCAGTCGCCGCAGGGCCAGCGCGTGACCATGAACTTCAACGGCGCAGACGTGACTCTCGCTTCGACCCTGTTCCTGACCGCCCCGCGTGACGGCGATATGAGCGTCTCGACTATTGAAGGCACGGGCGAAGTCACAGCCTTTGGCGAAACGCAGGTGATCGAACCCGGCGCACAGGTCAAGCTGCCGCTCGAAGATGATGTCGTTGTGGGGCCACCATCCGAGCCAGAACCGTTCGACGTGGTAGCCATCGAAGCCGCGCCGCTGCCCCTACTGGAGCGTGAAGTCGTTATTCCGCCGCCAATACCGACGCTCGTCCCAACATCGACACGCGAATTGGCCAACCTGACGCTGACCGTTCGCCCTTCGCGCACACCCACGCTCGTGCCAACGGCTTGCGCGCCGCGCTCCGATTGGACAGACACGTATACCGTCGAGCTTGGCGACACTATGAACAGCATTGCGCGGCAGTTCAACATCACGGCCCGCGAGTTACAGGACGCCAACTGCATCGCTAACCCGAACAGCCTCAACACAGGTCAAACGCTGCAAGTTCCGTTCGCCCTGCCCACCGCTACGCCCGAAGATACGGCCACGCCAACCGAAGCCGCCGCGTCGGTCTCGTTTACGGCTGACCGAAGCACCATCGCAGAGGACGAATGTGCGACCTTAACTTGGGAGGCGATAGATGCCGAAGCGGTGTTCTTTGAGGGTCAGACCGCCGATAGCAGTGGCAGTGAACAGGTCTGCCCGACGCGCACGACGATCTATACTTTGCTGGTTACGATAGGCGGCGGTCAGCCGACACCCTACCGCTTGACCATCACGGTTGAAGAATAGACGCATGTAGGGGCGACACATGTGTCGCCCTTTTCGCATTTAACTTGCTTATAGTACGCCTTTAGTTGGCATGGTATGATGTGACGCGCTTTCTGATCAGTTAGAAAAAGTGTCGTAACGGATGTTCTTACTGGTATCGAAGTCTGTTTCAGTGTGGCTCAAACGTTTCTTACTGCTGCTGATGTTATCGAGCGCGGCCTGTCAGGTACTCAGTCCGCCCGCGCCGACGGCTACGCCAACCAAGACCGCAGTGCCCACTGATACATCGACACCTGAGCCAACAGCGACGGCAATACCCAGCGAAACGGCCATCCCATCAGACACGCCGATACCCAGCGATACGCCCACAGCAACGATTACACCAACATCAACGGATATGCCGACCATCACCCCGACGCCAACGCAAACTCAGCCACCAACTGCCACGCCGCAGCCGACAACGGGTTTCGTGTTCGATAACTGGGAACTGTTCGACCTACCAGCCAGTATTAGCACAGCAGGCGGCCCGACTTCTCCCTATCTGGCCTTCATCAACCAGAATGACCGCACCAGCCCGCCGGGTGGTACACCGCAGCCATCGACCAATCTTGAAACGCTGTACTTCACGTCTCCAACCAACCCCGGTGGACGCATCACCGTGTTGGAACTCGAAGCATCTACAGGCGGTCAGGTCTATGTCGCGCCTGCGGGTAACGCCATCGCCTACTTCAAAGATGTCTCCGGCAGTGATCGCGTCGGGCTGTATATTCTCGATCTCGAAACCGGCATCAGTGCGCGAATTCTGCCGCTGCGTTCGCTGGTACAGCGCGGCTTTTTCAGCGCGCCCGTTTGGTCGCCAACAGGCGCGCAGATGGCCATTGTTCTGGCAACAGGCTACGATATCGACATCTTCCTGATCGGGCGTGATGGCTCTGACCCGCGCAACCTGACAAATAGCGGCTCATATGACCTATGGCCCGCGTGGTCGCCGGATGGCCGTTACATCGCCTTCGTGTCTGATCGTTCCGTTTGTCCAAGCTGGATTCCCGGCGAACCCGGCGCATGTAACGCGGCCACGCAAGCACCCCCAACGGGCGGCAATCTTTATTTGATCGACACCATCACGGGCGACACGCGCCAGCTTTCCGAAGACTGGATTACCGAGCCGCCGGAATGGATCAGCGCACGGCAGATCGCCTACGTCAGCAGCGACACCACCAACTTACTCAACCCCTCGCGCTCGATTTCGATTGTTGATGTCACCGGAGCGCGCCCACGACAGTTGACAATGGTTGGCAGCCCCGACAGCCCACTTAAACTGTCCGAAGCGTGGTCGCCGGATGGCAACTCGGTGCTGTTCCAGAGCGCCGATTCGACTTCCAGCACCGTGATCTTGGCCAACACCAACGGGCGACTGATCGCCAGCAGCGACGAACTGATTTTCCCGCGCTTCGGCATGTCCGCCGCGTGGTCGCCAGATGGAACGCGCATCGCCATCGGCGGTGTGAACGGTCAGTGTCCTTATGGCGTGGTCGTCGTCAATCAAAACCTCGACTTTCAAGCGCAAAGCAGCCCACCGCCGAGCATGTGCGACCCTGTATTCTCGCCCGATGGCGACTATATCGCGTTCACAGGCGTCAGCCCGCGTACCCAGATCAGCGCGGACGGGCGTATCGATGTATTCGCCGCCAATAGCAACGGCTTCGGCGCGACCAATCTAACGGGCGCGCTGCGTGGACAAGTCATTCTGCTTGGTTGGGTCGGCGGCAGGAGCTAACTTCGATGCTGTACGACGAAATGCCTGATACGCCACCGGAGCGTCCCACTAGCCCACCTCCAGATGTTCGCCCTGACTACGGCCCGGGCTATACACCGACATTCTACACACCTAACCTCCCGCCCGCGCCCATCGCGGATTTGCTGATGCCCCCCGCCGCCCGCGTCTGGAAAGGCACGGACGTGCTGTGGATGACCATCGTCAGCGTCTTGATCTTCTTTCCGATTCTCGTGGGCATAATCATGGTCGCAGCCGGGACAACCAGCAGCGGCTCGTTCGATGAGAACATAATAGAGACTAACCCGCTGATTAGTTTCAGCATTTTCCTGCTCGAACCCGTTGCCCTGATCGCAGCCATGTATCTCATCGGTCTAAAGCGGCGCGGCTATAACTGGCGGGCGCTCGGATTTTTCAGATCGCGCGCTGCATGGCTGTTGGGCGCATGTGGGCTGGGTCTCGTTTTCCTGCCGCTCAACGGCATAATTAACCTCACCGTCGAATCAATCTTCAACCCCGAATACGGGCGTCAGCTTATGGAAGCAGCGGGGCTAGACAGCGATAATCCGTTCGACTTCCCCGCCGATGACGACCCATTCGGCAGCAATCTCTTTTTACAAACCCT
>JACMMD010000874.1 GCA_014379235.1 Anaerolineae bacterium | reverse complement strand
TTAGATACTCGGAAGGCAGCAGTCCGGTGAACACCTTAAAGTCGCGGATAAAGTGCGATTGATCGTAGTAATTGCTTTCAATCGCCGTGAAGGTGGCGAGGTTTTGCCACTGCGTGAAGGCGCGCTGAAAGCGCATCACGCGCATAAAACTCTTTGGTGAAATACCGATATGCGCGTAAAAACGCCGTGCTAACTGCCGTTCGCTCACGGCGAGATTTTGCGCCAGTTCATGCACTGAGAGGTAGCTATTAGCGTTGATGCAATTCACCGCCTGTATAACAAGCGTATCGACTCGCGGCTTGGAACAGCGGAGATGGTGCAGCAAAGTGCGTTCTAGCCAGCGGATTTGCTGCGGTGTATCGCTCGCTGCTGAATCGAACTGTTCGAGCAGCAGACCGCTTGATGATCCCCAGAATGTATCGAGAGACGCGGCGCTGTCGGTCAGGTCTTGCATGGACACGTCGAAAAACGTCGGCGCTCCGCCGGGCTTAAAGCGAACGCCAATGAACTTCACCGGAGAATCGAACAGCATGACGCTAGGCTGCTGCATTGTCCCTACCACTCTGGCGTTCCAAGAGGCATCGGGTTGCAGATGCAGTACGATGTCGATGCAGCCATCCGGCAAAACGCGGTTGATTAGCGGCTGCGAGGGGACAGCATCAACCTTGATCGCCCAATAACACTGGACATAGTTGGCGAGCGAAGGGTGCGGCGCATATTCACGGTATGTCTGATGGAGAGCGCTCATGAACTGGTTTATATACCTGTAATCAATAATAGAATCTTAGCACCACTCCCGCCTGAATTCGATAGCACAAGCAGCGATTACACCCTATAATTGCCGCAAAAGATTTATTACTCCAACAGGTGCGAACATGCCACAGATCGTCACCATCGAACGCCACATCCTTGACCAACAAAAACGCTTTCCACAGGCAACGGGCGCGCTAACCGGACTGCTGTACGATATGGCGCTGTCGGGCAAGCTGATCTCGCGGGAGACCAACCGCGCCGGACTGGTCGGGATTCTCGGCGCGGCGGATGGCGTGAACGTCTACGGCGAACAGCAGCAGCGCTTGGATATGTTTGCCGACGACGTGATCTTCAAGATGAACGACCACACGGGGCGCTTATGTGTGATGGCATCCGAAGAACACGACGACATTATGCACATCCCGGATGAGTTTGATTGCGGGAATTACGCGCTGCTGTATGACCCGCTCGATGGTTCATCGAACATCGACGTGAACGTGTCCGTCGGCACGATTTTCGCCATTCAGCGCAAAATATCGGCAGGCGAACGGGGCGCGCTGGAAGATGTGCTGCAACCGGGACGGCGGTTGGTGGCGGCGGGTTACATGGTCTATGGCAGCAGCACGATGATGGTTTACAGCGCTGGGCAGGGGGTTCACGGCTTCACGCTCGACCCGAGCGTGGGCGAGTTCTTACTCAGCCATCCTGATATTCGCATTCCAGCGAAGCCGCGTTACTACAGCAGCAATCAAGGCTATCAGAAGGTTTGGACACCGGGAGTGCGCCGCTTTTGTGAATGGCTGCAAGCACTCGATGATGACGAGCGTGAGCCGCTAGGGGCGCGTTACGTCGGCTCGATGGTGACGGATTTCCACCGCAACCTGTTATACGGCGGTGTCTTTTTTTATCCCGGCGATATGCAGCAGCCTGCCAAACCCAACGGCAAAATGCGGCTGTTGTTCGAGGCGCAAGCACTGGCGTTTCTCGCGGAGCAGGCCGGCGGCTATGCGTCCGACGGTATTGGCGACATTTTGGATATTCAGCCTCATTCGCTGCACCAGCGCGTCCCGCTGTTCATTGGCAACCGCGATCTCGTCGAAACTGCCGAGTCGTTCATCCGCGAACACGATCAAGATTGGCTCGAAGCCTATCGCCCATTCCGCGAAGGCCGGCGTTAAATTGATCGTAGGGGCACGGCATGCCGTGCCCTTACAATGAAAACCGTTTAGTCGGGCGTGATACTCACATTCTCCGCGAAATCGTTGCGGGCCAGCACCCACAGCGCTTCCGAATCCCACGGCAGCCAATCGCCGCGCCGCTCCATGATGATCTGGTAATTCTCCCACAGCCAATCGTCGTTAAAGATGCCGTTTCGCCCGAAGATTTCCAGCGAGATAATCACGTCCGGTTGATAGTCGTGTACCATCTGCGGCGGAATCACGCCCGCGCCGAGCGCTGGACGCTGTTCGGCAGGCACGGGGAAATAGACGACGGCTTCCGGTGAGACTAGCCCCGCCGAATCCAGCACTTGAATCCCGTTCATGTAAAAGCCGAGTACGCCGATCTCCGGCATGAGTACGGTTGTGCCATCGGGTAGGTCGAGGTCGCGGGTGATGCGATCATATTCGTGCAAGCGCAGAATCGGCAGCGAGAAGTTTTCCGGCAGCGCTTGGCCGTTTATCATGCTGGCATAGGGATAAGCGGCCAGCGACGGCAAAAGCGTCAACATTCCTGTTATGGCCGCGAGATAAGGCCGCGCTGCTCGTCCCTTTCGCCCGACTAAACGCTGCGCCAACAGATACAGTCCTGTCCACCAGCATATGCTTTGCAGTGGGTTGAAAAAGGCGAAATAGTAGGTGAAAAGCTGCGTCTTCGATGTGGCATAAAAAGCCAGCATGATGAAAACCAGCGCTGGAATCAACCACAATTGGCGCGCATGTCGCCATATCCATAGTGCGCCGAAGGCCAGCACCAGCGTCGAAACGCCAGCGATGAGCGCGAACAGCAGCAAGTTCTCGTCGGAGAGTTCGCGTATGCCGAACGACTGACCGAGATAAGCCACAACGCCCGCTACCGTATCGTAGACTTGCAGAGGATACAGTCCGGCGCGCTTGGCGATCACTGACTGCGGAATCGGTGAGCCGTAATAGGTCGTCGCAATCAGCGCCCAGATCAGCCCCGGTAACAGCAGTCCGGCGGCGATGGTCAGGGTTTCTCTATTGAAGAATCGTTTGTGTAGGGGCAAGGCATGCCTTGCCCTCAAAGTCTGAACCGCGAACGTCAGCCCGAATAGACCGATGACAAACGCGCCTTCAGGACGTACCAGCGCCAGCATTCCCGCCGCTAACGCCGCCGGGCCCGTTCGCCCATAGACCAATGCCAGCAGCGCCACACCGAGCAGCGTCAGAAATAACGGGCTTTCCATTCCCGCGAGGCTGCCGTAGAGCGTTTCATACGAGAGCAGCGTCAGACCGAGCGCCAGCGCCGCGACCAATCGACTGCGCGTTAACCGTTGGGCGATCAAGTACGCGCAGCCGCCAGCGATCAGCATACACAGCGCATTGATAATGCGAGATGCTGCCGGAATCGTATCTGCGCCGAAGACCAAACCCGCCGCGCTCAACAGGGCCGCATAACCGGGAGTCGTCGTGCCAAGCACATGCTGTCCGGGGTTGTAGACCAGCCCGACACCTTGCGACAGATTAGCGGCGTAGCGGTAGGT
>JACMMD010000873.1 GCA_014379235.1 Anaerolineae bacterium | reverse complement strand
TCAACCACTTGAACGATTTCCAGTTCAAGCGGTTCGATGCCGAGATGCTTGAACAACGGTACGCCGTCACCGAGCAGGACGGGCACAAGGTCGATATGGATTTCGTCAATCAGCCCCAACTTGAGACCCTGCTGCGCGACATCGGGTGTGGCGACGGCGACATTTTTCTCGCCTGCGGCCTGCTGCGCCTGACGAATGGCGCTCTCTACGCCGTCGCTAACGAAGGTGAACGGTGAACCTGCTTTATCGAGCCATTCCGGCGGCGGGTTGTGTGTGACGATAAAGCATGGCTGGAACGGGGGATTGCCGCCCCATGCTTGAGCTACGTCGAACATTCTGCGGCCAGCCACCATCGCGCCTGTGTTGTCCATTGTTTTATCAAGCATCTGAGCGCTTTGAGGCGAAATCTTCAGCGTGAAACGTCCTTTCTGGACGGGGATTTCATGGTCGCCGCCGAAATACCACTTGAAGAGATGTTGAATATCGTCGCCGGGGCCGGCGACAAAACCATCCAACGACATTGAAATTCCGAGACTGACCTTGCCCATGTTTAGCGCTCCAAGATGTATTGTTTGAACAATACCATCTTAGCCCAAGAGGGTACTAGTTTCTTGTACAAAACGGCAAGCGGTTCAGGGAGGGCAGTCGATGAAAAAGCGAAGGGCGACGCATGCGTCGCCCCTAAAGGCGTCGGGTTAGGGTTAGTAACCGAGTTCGATGTCTACGATTTTGTCATGGGCGAGGAGCTTCTTGAGAACGGCATCTCGCGCCTCGTGATATTCGCGGGGCATCTCGTAGAAGTTCGCGCCAAAACGTTTGTCGTATAAATTCAGCGGCTGCATGTAGTTCATGTGTCCTTGTATACCCATGACCTGCGCGATGACTTCACCAGCATGACGCTGCGTGTGTTCCAAGATGCAATAACCATCTTCGCATATGTCAGAAACGACGTATATTTGGCCAGCGGCCAGAATGTGCAGCAGGACGAGAATGTTAGTTTCATCGAGCTGTGTACCAAACGTTTCTCGGATGATGTCCACCATCTCCATGCCGTGATTGTCATCCATACGAATCAATTCCTTTCGCGGCAGTCTATTCAACGGGCGACCCAACAATCGAGTTCATGTTCGTTGTGAAAGTGCCGGGTCGCCCCTACATAGTGAATTTGATTATTTCCAAGGATAGGTCGGCGTTTGGTCGGTGGCGTAGGCGACTATATCTGAGATGTCAAATGAATCGCGGCGGTTCATGATGAGCGCTTGCGCCATGTTGAGCGCGAGGCTGCCCGCAATGGCCCGTTCGTGAACGTCCTCAATGCCGCGAATGTCCTCAACGCCCGCGAGGCCGATCACACGGCGCATCATCTTACACGCTGCGAAGCCCGCCGCGTCTTGCAGCAAGCGCAGCATGTAATTCTCTTGATAGCCCTGCGGCATGTTGACGGTATCCACTTGCTGCCAGATCGGTTGAAACTCGCGCTTGAACACCTGCCACACGTCGATGATGGTATTCGTCAGATATTGACGGAACTCGGCGCGCTGGTCGGGGTCTTTGGTGCGGACTTCGTGCGAAGCGTAGCTCAAGAACAAGTTGCCGATGACCGCGCCAATGTCGAATCCCATCGGGCCGTAGAAGGCGAATTCGGGGTCGATGACGTAGGTATCGGTCTGGTTGACCATGATGCTGCCCGTGTGCAGGTCGCCGTGAATCAAACACTGGGCCTGCGTCATGAACTTCTCTTTGAGTCCCGCCACTTGAACGCGCAGGCGTTCGTCGGCGTAGATCGATTCGACCTGCGGGCGCAGTTCTTCATGGAACAGGTTGCGCTCGGTGGGGCGGTACGGCTCGGTGAATACCAAGTCCTCGCTGATCTTGCACAGTTCGGGGTTGATGAAGCGCGCGACTTCCTCTTTTTTGGCGCGATAATCCAGCACCAGATCGGACGTGTTACCGAGCGTTCGCGCCATAAACAGGCCGATGTGTTCGGCAAAGTGGGGGTAGCGGATCCCCTGAGTCAGCCCTTTACGCATGATGAGGTGCTGGTTGAGGTTTTGCATGGCGGAAAGGCACATTTCAGGGTCGAAGAAATATTGATGCGGCGTGTGCTGTGGCACGAGGCGCTCGTGGATGGCCAGCGCTTGCGCTTCGATGCGGGCGCGGTCAGTGGGCAGCGGCCAGCTTTCACCGACGAGGCGCACATAGGGCAGTGCTTGCTTGATGACAACGGTGCGGTTGTGGTCTTCGTTGGCCCAAACTTTGAAGATCAGATTGAGGTTGCCGTCACCTACTTCGACGGCTTCGAGGGTGTCGTTGGCGGGGAACATAGCGCGCAGTTCGGGGCGCTGGCGGCAGTAGTCCAGCACGGTTGTTGTATCGAGCGCGAAATAATTTTCAGGGGGAGCGAATTGAGTCAATTTAGCCTCTAGCTTTTAGCGGCTGGCCTCAAATTCTAAGTACGCTGGCCAGCGTTATCAGCCGGAAAAATTAACACAAAGAACAGCGGTTAGCAATTAGCGGTCAGCGCGCCGGGTACGGCGTTTCAGCCATCAGCCAATGCAAAGGCTCAACGCAGGGTCGCAGAGGGGCAGAGATGCAGGGAAAGACAAAAGCGTATCACAATGGTACAAAGGGTCAAAGGTACAAAGGAAAGATTTATTTTTCTTTGTACCTATACGATAAGGTTTTGTTTTGGCTGATCGCTGAAATGCTCGTTACTATAAATCTCTAAACGAGTGTATCGGAACAGAGATGACGATCTCTTTGCAACAGCGACAGCGCGTACAGGTTACTTGCCAGAAACCCTGTAAATAGAGTTCATCACCGCT
>JACMMD010000085.1 GCA_014379235.1 Anaerolineae bacterium | reverse complement strand
GATAATCTTCATCAGTAAAACTTATATCGAGAGTGGTCTCTTGCTCTTTATCATCCTCTAAATCAAGATGTAGCACGAAACTGTCACCATCTGCTTCGGCGAGTTGTACTTGGATTTTTTTACGCAACTCTTCTCGTTGAAGTTTGTTTAACTCGATATTACTTTTCCTAAATTTGCTAACTATCAGCATATATAAAAGCTGTTCTGTAGTTAGTTTCTCTTGTAGTAGTTTTATAAACAGATCGTCTATAGAAGTCATACATTACCTTAATCAAGGTATCGCTCATATGTTCTACAACCAGTATATTACAGATGAGTTTTAGTAGCAATATCATACGTTAAATATTAGTAACTGAATCTGCTACTCTGCGAATGAAGCTAAATTAACGTGAGGTCAGAGCCACAGGCCGATACGGCCAAAACACCGTAACCGTCGTGCCTTTGCCGCTGCCCGCGCTGGCAATCGACACCGTGCCGCCATAGGCATCGACAATCGACTTGACGATAGCCAGCCCCAAGCCCGAACCGGGAATATCCCGCGAACGCGCTTTATCCGCCCGATAGAAACGCTCGAACAAATGCGGTAGCTGTTCCGCTTCGATGCCGCGCCCCGTATCTTGAATCACGCTGCACACCCCATCAACACCCGCGCTGGTCATCCACGTGATCTGACCCCCATCAGCGCCGGGCATGTACTTGATGGCGTTATCGATCAGGTTGCGGAACACCACCGTCAGATGATTCAGGCTGGCCAGAACGGGCTGCACATCAGGCTGAGTGGCCAACTCAAAGCGGATATTCTTAGCGGTAAGCTGCGGCCAAAAGCGCTGTTTCAAGCTGGCCGCGAACTGCGCCATGTCGATCTGGTTTTCGCCCAATTCAGCGCGCCCCGCGTCGAAGCGAGAGAGCAGCGTCAAGTCCTCGATAAGCCCGCTCATGCGGTTGGCTTCGTCGTCGATCTCGGTGATATAGCGCTCGCCCATCGCTTCATCGAGCGAGTCATCGTAGCGCAGCGCTTCCGAACGCAGCCGGATATTGGTGAGCGGCGTTCGCAGCTCGTGCGAGGTGTTGCTGGCGAAAGCGCGCTGTTCGTCTAACATGCTTTCAACTTGATGCGCCATCTCGTTGAAGGCCCGCGCCACCTCACCGATCTCGTCCTTCTGGTTATAGGCGACCCGATGCGAGAAATCGCCCTTTGCAAGCTGCACCGCCGACTCGCGCAAAGCGTCGAGCGGGCGAATGATCGAACGCGCCAACAGCGTCGCCGCGATCAACGCCAGCAGCGCGATTAAGCCGACCAACAGCCACAGCGATACCCATCGCTCTAAAACTAGCCGCTGCAAATTAGACGACGGAACACTCAACTGCACGATCACCGGAGCGCGCGGTCCTTGCTGACCTTCTATCACCGGAGCGGCGGTGAACAGCGCGTCGTGTCCGCTGCTGTCGCGGCGCTGGATAACGATCACGTCGCCGCGCAGCGCGCTTTCGATTTCGGGCGCGCCATCAAAACGTGAATTCGGCGGCGGCCCGTTACGCGGCCCTGTACCCTGTTGGCCCGGCGGCCCTCGACGATCTAAATCTTCCGGCAGCACGACAGTTAAATCGCCGCCGATTTCGGCCTCATAGCCTGCGATCAGCGTATCGAATGTGCCATCGCTAACTGTCGCGTCGGTGATCGAAGCGCGAATACCCTGCGCGATCAGCCGGATTTCGTTCTTGAGGCGGTTTTCGTAATCGACACGGGCAGCCGACGAAATCTGCTGGCCCGTAACCAGAGCCAACACGGCAAAACCGACGACCAGAATCCCCACGTACACCAGCAGCAACCGGACGCGGATGCTGTTGATGCTCGGCAAACGCGGCACAGTGTGTATTGTCATTTTGTATCGCCTGCCACAAAGCGATAGCCCACGCCGCGCACCGTCTGAATGTAGCGCGGTTCGCCGGGATCATCTTCGAGCTTTTCGCGCAGCCAGCGAATGTGAACGTCCAGCGTCCGCATATCACCCAGCCAATCCGTGCCCCATACCTTATCGAAAATTTCCGCCCGCGTGACCACATCGCCGGCCCGCGTCACCAGCAGACTCAGCAGTTCAAATTCTTTGAAACGCAGCGCCAATTCATCGCCCTGTTTCACCACTTGGCGGCGGTTGAGGTCAATTTTTAGGTCGCCAATCATGATATGGTCGCCTTGCGTAGCGCGTGTAGCGTCAAACTCGACGCGCCGCAGCAGCGCTTTAATCCGCGCCATGAGTTCGCGGGTGCTGAACGGTTTGGCCACGTAATCATCTGCGCCCAACTCTAGGCCAAGGATGCGGTCAATCTCTTCGGTGAGCGCGGTCAGCATCAAGATCGGCACAACGCTCTGTTTGCGAATCGCCTTGCATACTTCCCAACCGTCCATCTCCGGCAGCATGATGTCCAGCACCACGAGATCGGGATTTTGGGTAAGCGCCATCTCCAACCCCGACGCGCCATCGAAGGCCATCAGCACGGTGTAATTGGCCGCTTTCAACACCCGCGCCACCGGCTCGACAATCAGCCGGTCATCCTCAATGAGTAAAATCGTTGATCCCATGGCCATTCGTTAACTTCTTTGGTATGCTGTAGGGGCGACACATGCGTCGCCCCTACGAAGCGGAAATGCTGCTTGACGCGCTAAAATTGGAATGGGTTTGCTTGCGAAGCAGCGGCAGAGCGCGCCTTGCCCCACTTCATTTCTAGTTTCAGTATCCTACAGTTTGATGCTCAAGATCAACGCATTTAAGGTAGATTTAAGGTTATTTGAGGCAGCGATAACCCTAGCCCGCGCCGTGTCTATTAACATAAGCCTAGTTAAGTAATCCATTACATATCGAGAGGGTATCACTTTGAATTCACGAATCGTTTTTGTAGCGCTGGCCGCTGCCGTTATAGGCGGTGTCATCGGTGTGTTAGGTTTCACATGGGTAGTTGGCGGCAGCGGAGCGGCCAGCGCCCCTATCAGCGCGCCGACGTTAGATGTCAACGCCATGCCCACGCTCAACCCGACGCAAGCGTTCGCCGCCGTAACACAGGTGGCCGAGTTGAACGAGCAGGTGACGAACTTGCAGTCAACCATCGACGCGATGAGCGCCAGCGCCGCCAGTGTGCAAGCGCTGACGGATGAACTCGAAGCGACAGCCGTTCCAACTGAGGCTGTAGAAACCGCCGCCGATGCCAGCGCCATCGAAGCGGCAGAGCGCGCACTCTATCGCATTGACCCGGCCAACTCGCTGGCGATGTTCGAGCTTCAAGAAGATTTGCGCGGAGTCCGCACCGACGTGATTGGCACGACCAGCGAAGTGGCCGGCGACATCATCCTCGATTTCGCCAATCCCGAAGCCTCGCAAATCGGCACGATTCGTATTAATGCGCGCACACTCGCAACTGACACCGAAATGCGTAACCGTATGCTGCGCTCAGAAATTCTGCAATCGGCCAACGATGCCTATGAATACATCGAGTTCGTGCCAACCGCGCTCAACGGACTGCCGGACGCGGTAACGCTTGGCGAAACCTACACCTTCGACATCGTTGGCGACCTGACCATTGCCGGCCAGACCAACGAAGTCACCTTCAGCGCAGAAGTCACGCCGCATTCCGAAGATCAATTGAGCGGCACAGCGCAAACCGTCGTGCGGTTCGCGGATTGGGGCATCAACATCCCTAACGTGCCGCAAGTGGCCAACGTCACTGAGGATGTCACGCTGACGCTTGACTTCACCGCGCAGCAGGTCGCGGCGTAAGCTATCTATCGTAGGGGGAAGGCGTGCCTTGCCCCTACACCATCGTTAATGTAGGGGCGACACATTTGTCGCCCTTGCCGTTTTTATCCCCACCCGTTATTCCACCTTAAACCAGATTTAAGAATATTTAGGGCAGCGATAACCACGCCCTTTCGCTCCGGTGATATGGTTATGACATCGACTGAAATTCGCAAACATGAACCGGATCAACAGCTCTCAAGGAGACAAATCGAATGCGTAAGTTAACGAAAATTGGCATAGCAGCGACGCTGGCCATCAGCACCATCGGCGGCGCGATCTTTGCACAGGATACCGAAACCACAGAAGCAACTGCTCCCGAAGCAGCAGCATGGCTCGGCGTGGCAGTGGCCGAAACTGATGGTCAAGTGGTCATCGTCCGCGTTCTGCCACAATCGCCCGCAGTAGAAGAACTGCTGGTTGATGATGTGATCGTGGCCTTCGATGGCACGGATGTCGCCTCGGCCAGCGAACTCAGCGAACTGGTACAGGCCGCCGAACCCGGCGACACGGCTACTCTTGATCTGCTGCGTGAAGGCGAAGAAGTCAGCGCCGATGTCACATTGGGCAGCACACCCGTTCGCGTCGTTGGTGGCGGCAATCGCCCTCTGCAAGCTGAAATGGCTGCGCTCGAACCACTCGATGCGGCGCAGCGGCTGCTGCAAGCTGACCTCGCCGAAGCCGATGGCGGCTTTGAAGTCACCAATGTGCTGACCAGCCACAACCCGTTCGCGCTGGAAATTGGCGACGTCGTGGCGACCATTAACGGTCAGGATATCACGGCCCTTGATCTGCAAACCCTGCGTGATGGTATGCGTAACGCCGAAACCCCCGGTCTAAACGTCACAGTTGAACGCGGCGGCGCTGAAGTGACGCTCACTCCGGCTGAAGGCATGGGCTTCGGTTTCGGCGGCGGACGTGGCTTCGGTGGTGGTGGCGGACGCGGCCCGCAGGGTGGACCCGGTGGCAATCAGAACGGCGGTGGACGTGATGGCAACGGCGCTCCTCCTCCTCCGCCGGATGGACAGAACGGTGGCAATGATGCCCCGCCCGCACCTGCGAATGGCGCGGCCATCTAACTCAAGCGATGTTTGAAGAGGGCGACGCATTGCGTCGCCCTCTTCTTTGTAGGGACGTTCATTTGAACGCCCTTTTTGTTTTCTCGCTGGGGATTTCAATCCCCGATATGATTCGCCCCATTCTTCGTTAACGACTCCACCGTGACAGCCTCATTATGGAGCAGCGCCGCCAACACATCATCCAGCGCTGGAAGATCAGGCGCGCCCTTGAAACCGCTCAGGCGTTGATACACGTCGGCGGCGGCTGTGTGAAACTCTCCCGGCATTCCTACCGCTTCGAGCGTGTCCGCG
>JACMMD010000872.1 GCA_014379235.1 Anaerolineae bacterium | reverse complement strand
GGAAATGGTTAACGCCACTGTCACGGGCGGCGCGGGCGTCAACTTCCGCGCCGTGTTGAAGACGCGGATGCTCGGTGGCAATCCGCCGGACAGCTTCCAAGTTCACGCCGGCCAAGAGCTGACCGGAACGTGGGTCGTCGCTAACCGTATGGAAGACCTGACCTCGCTGTATGAGGAAGAGGGTTGGTTCGATGCCTTCCCGCAAGGCTTGATCGACCAGCTTACGTTTGAAGGCGGCATTTACTCCGTGCCTGTGAACATCCATCGCGCAGGCGTGATGTGGTACATTCCCGCGAACCTCGAAGAGTGGGGCGTGGAAGTGCCAGCGACGTTGGATGAGTTCTATGCTTCGTGCGAAACGCTGCAAGCTGCGGGCGTAACGCCGCTCGTCGTCGGTGAGGCGTGGACGGTCATTCATCTGTGGGAAACGGTAGCGCTGAGTGTGCTTGGCGCGGATGGTTATGATGCGGTGTGGTCGGGCGAACTATCGCCAAACAGCCCTGAAATGGTCGCCGTGTGGGATGAGTTCGGCAAAGTGCTGGAATGCACCAACATCAGCGAAGACGCGGCGGGCCTCTCATGGCAGCAGGCGACGGACGCGGTGGTAGCTGGTGATGCGGCTTTCAACGTCATGGGCGACTGGGCGGCGGGCTATATGAGTACAACGCTTGGACTGACTCCCGGCGAAGGCTACGGTTGGGGCGAATTCCCCGGTACGCAGGGCACGTTCACATGGCTGTCGGATACATTCGGTCTGCCAGTTGGCGCGCCTAACCGCGAAGCGACGCTGGCGTGGCTGCGTTTGCTCGGCTCGGTTGAGGGCGAGAACGCTTTCAACCCGCTCAAAGGCTCGATCCCGGCACGTATCGACGCGGTAGAGGCCGATCCTGATCTGTACAATACGTACCTGCAATCCGCCGCCGCCGATTGGAGCAGTGATCGTTTGGTGGGCAGCTTGATGCACGGCGTGGTCGCTAACGAACGCTTCGTGGGCGACTTCACGCAGGTGATCGACATCTACGTTCAGAGCGGCAGCAGCCAAGCCGCGTCGTCTGCGATGGAAGCGGTATGCTTTCAGGCAGGCGCATGCGGCACCTAAAAAAGGTGGCACGTAGAACTTCGTTTGCAGCAATAGATATCCAAATAAGACCCGGTGCGCTGCCGGGTCTTGTTATAAATAGCTGCGCTTTCGCCACCGGAGGTTGAAAACCTCCGGCTAGTAGAGCGGTCAGGAAGCTCACTAAAGGGGCTTGCCCTGACCGGAAAATGATCTGCATCAAATGTGCCGCTACGGTAGAAATATGAGTGAGGGGCGGGTTTATGAGAAATAGGCGGGATCGCTCGATAGCGTTCCTCATGCTGCTGCCAACGCTGATTTTGCTCGGCATCTTCGTCTACTATTTCATTGGCAAGGCAGTTGATTACTCGCTCTCGGATTGGGGCGAGAACCCCGATCAGCCTGCGCTGGCCGAAGACGTGGTGCGGACGAATATCGGGCTGCGGAATTATGACAACTTGATGACTGATATTATTCAGGCGAACTTCCGCAATTCTTTAACGAACACTTTTTTCTTCACCGTGTTTTTTGTGGCGGGCTGTACGGTTCTCGGTTTGTTTCTGGCGATCTTGCTCGATCAAAAAGTGGTGGCCGAGAACTTTTTCCGCACGGTGTTTCTGTTCCCGATGGCGCTGTCATTCGTGGTGACGGGCACGATCTGGCGTTGGCTGCTGCAACCCGGCGGTGGTATCAACCTGCTGCCGACGTTCTTCGGCCTCGAACCGATTCAATTCAACTGGCTGACCAGTCAAGAAACGTGGCTGCAATTTCGCTGGCAAGATGTCCCGATGTATCTCACATTCGTCGGGATTGCGATCTTGGCCATGCTGGCTGTGCGCTATGTGCTGCGCGACGATTGGCGTTCGGCGCGGTTTGCAGGCGCAGCGGCGATTATCGTGCTGCTGGTGTTCATGGGCGGGCTGTGGAACTTGATTTGGCCGCCGCTCGATTCGGCAGAGGCGGAATTGGCCATCGCGCCGAAGGGACTCAACGCGGCTTTGGTCGGTGTGATTATCGCGGCGGTGTGGCAGATGTCCGGTTATGTGATGGCCATTTTCACGGCGGGCATTCGCGGCATCCCCGACGATCTGCGTGAAGCGGCGCGGGTCGATGGCTGCACGGAATTCAGCGTCTATCGCTATATCGTGCTGCCGCAGTTGAGTCCGTTCGTCCTGAGTGCGATGATCGTTCTCGGCCACATCTCACTGAAAATTTTCGACCTCGTGTTCGCCATGTCCGGGCCGGATAACGCTCGCACGGGTGTGCCGGGTATTCTGGTGTATACCAAAGGCTTCCGGCAGAACTCGTTTGCGACGGCCAGCGCCGTCGCGGTGATTATGCTGTGCCTCGTGGCGGTGATTATCGTGCCGTATATCTGGACGCAGCTTGGCCGCCAACGAGCGAGGGAATAAACATGCAATATACGGCTACAGGTTTCCGCCATTATACGATCCGCACGGCAATTTACGTCGCGCTGCTGGTGTGTATGCTGCTGTTTTTGCTGCCTGTGTACGTGGTGGTCGTCACCAGTTTGAAAGACCCGGCCACGATCAACTTAGCGACGACGTGGAATCTTCCCGTAACACCATACTGGCGAAGCTATGTCGATGTGGTGGAAGAGTTCGGTCCGCGCATCTGGAACAGCGTGACGCTGGTGGTCAGCGCGACGATTCTCTCCGCGATGATGGGATCGCTGAACGGCTATGTGCTGTCAAAGTGGCGTATTCCCGGCGAACGCATCCTGTTTCCGTTGATCTTGTTCGGTATGTTTATCCCCTATCAGGCGATTCTGATTCCCCTGTTCGAGTTCCTACGCGAGATTCGGTTGTACGGTGGTATTCCCGGCTTGATTGTGATTCACGTCGTTTACGGTTTGCCGATCACGACGCTGATCTTCCGCAACTTCTACACCGACATCCCCGACGAGATGCTCGAAGCGGCGGCCATCGACGGCGCGGGCTTCTTTCAGATTTATACGCAGATCGTTTTCCCGCTGTCGATTGCGGGCTTCGTGGTGGTCATCATCTGGCAGTTCACGCAAATCTGGAACGAGTTCTTGTTCGCCGTGACAATGACATCCAGCGAATATGAGCCGATTACCGTCGGTTTGGCGCATCTGGCAGGCGGTGAGGCCGTCAAGTGGAATCTGCCGATGGCCGGCGCGATTGTGGCCGCGCTGCCGCCGCTGCTGATCTACATCATCATGGGGCGCTACTTCATTCGCGGTCTGCTGGCGGGGTCGATCAAGGGATAGAACGCCAGTTCTATGGTAAAATCACGGTGGTTTTTGGAAGGGCAAGGCATGCCTTGCCCCTACAGCGTATCGTGAGGCTTCATGACCGACTTGAATATTCCCCTGCAACGGCTGTCGAATCAACGTCTTTCCCATACCGAATTTACGAATCCCGTCGAGGTTATTCAATGGCTCGGCGCGGTGCAGTCGCAAGATTACACGGGCGCGAGATGGGCTGTCGGCCTGCGTATGCACGGCATGGACGATGCGGCGATTGATAAGCTGTTCAACGACGGTGCTATTCTGCGTACCCATGTGCCGCGCCCGACGTGGCATTTCATCGCGCCCGAAGACATTCGCTGGATGCTGATGCTGTTGGGGCCGCGTGTGCATCAGGCGAGTGCGTATATGTATCGCACCAACGGACTTGATGATGCCCTGTTTGCGCGCAGCAATGAGACGATGGCCAAAGCGCTGCAAGGCGGCAAACAGCTTACCCGCGAAGAATTGGCGCTAGAACTTCAGCGCGTGGGTATCGAGTCGGTTGAGGGTTTCCGCCTCACGTATCTGGTGATGGTTGCCGAACTCACGGGCGTGATTTGCAGCGGGCCGAAACGTGGCAAACAGTATACCTACGCGCTCTTGGACGAACGCGCTCCAAACGCTAAAACGATGTCCCGAGACGAAGCCCTCGCCGAACTCACCAAACGCTATTTTCGCAGTCACGGGCCGGCGACATTGAAAGATTTCTCGCTGTGGTCGGGCTTGACCATCACCGATGCGAAGGCGGGCGTGGCGATGCTAGGCGCGCAGATCGTGAGTGAAAAAGTCGATGGCAAGGATTACTGGTTCGCGCCATCTGTTGCGGTTGTGAGGGATGTCGCGCCGTATGCCTATCTGCTGTCGAACTACGATGAATACATCGGCGGCAGTTCGTATTATGGCGCGCTGCCGAGCCAGCGGCTCGTATCAGAAATCATCGACGAGCGGCTGTTTGTCCACGCGATAGTCATCGATGGCGCTATCGCGGGTATGTGGCGGCGCACATTTGAAAAGAACACGGTGGTCATCGAGCCGAAATTCTTACGTCCACTCACCGACGCTGAACAGGCGGCGTTAAACGCTGCTGCGCTGCGCTACGGTGAATTCATGGGGCTAGAGGCGGTGCTGCAAGCATGAAACCGACCATCGCTCATCAACGACTGTATCACCAACGGATTTCGCACAAACAATTCAAAACCCCTAGCGAAGCGGTGGCTTGGTTGGGCGCAATGCAGGCGCAGGATTATCTCGGCGCACTGTGGTCAATCGGGCTGCGACTGTCGGAGAAATGCACGGATAAGGATGTTGAGCAGGACATTCTCGATAAGAAGATCGTGCGGACGTGGCCCATGCGCGGCACGCTGCATTTCGTCGCGGCGGAAGATTTGCGCTGGATGCTGGCGCTGACAGGGCGGCGCTACGTCGAAACATCATCGCGGCGTTATGGCGAACTCGAACTTGATGAAAAGACACTGGCGCGCAGCAACGACCTTTTGGCGAAGGCCCTGCGCGATGTGCCGGAGCTAGACCGTCATGCGCTGCTGGCCGTGCTTGAGGCGAACGGCATCTCGACGGCGGGGCAGCGCGGTGTGTGGATGCTTGGACGCGCATCGGCTGACGGCTTGATCGTGCAAGGCGTGATGCGCCGCAACGTACAAACGTATTTTGCGATTGACGATTCGATCCCCAGAGGCAAAACGTTGGCGCGAGACGAAGCGCTGGCCGAACTGACTCTGCGTTACTTCACCAGTCATGGGCCGGCGGCGGCGCAAGATTTTGTCTGGTGGTCAGGGTTAGTGATTAGCGACGTGCGCGCAGGCATCGACTCGGTGAAATCGAAGCTGGTTGAAGAAACCATCGACGGCAAAACTTATTGGATGTCGCCGGAGATGGCCCAAGCGCCGCAAGAGTCGCCAAGCGTTTACGGGCTGTCGGGATTTGATGAGTTCTTGCTGGCGTACAGTGATAAGAGCGCTGCTCTCACCGCTGAGTTTCGTGCGCGCTGGAGTCGCAAGAATGCCATGTTCAGCCCGACCATCGTCAGCGATGGGC
>JACMMD010000871.1 GCA_014379235.1 Anaerolineae bacterium | reverse complement strand
GCCAGATCGCTGCCGACCTGTTCCGGCGCGAGATCGGTGACGAACGCTACCGCGTCAACGGTGAATGGGCGGCGCTCGAATACCGCAAGGTGCGCGAACAGACATTGATGGCGTTCAATTAGCCGTTCCCAGCTTGGCTCGAACGCCATACGTACCGCACGATCTCCGACTTGCAGCCCGTCAAGTTGGTCAGCCTGCCGCAGCCGTCTAGTGTATTCCAGCAGCGAAAGACGCGGACGAGAACGCAGCCGTTGGGCGGCAATTTCGATGGCCAGCGGCAAATTGCCCAGCAGTTCGGTGACGGTATCAACGGCTCGATGGTCGGCTGTGCGCGTTTCATCAGCGATCATCGTCGTGAATAGCTGGCGGCTGGCCGTGACCTCAAGCGGCTCGACTTTGATGAAATGGCTGTTGAGCGCGCTGGCCACGTCCTCGTTTTTGGTGGTCAGCAGCACGGCACATTCTTGCTGATCGGGCAGCAGCGCATTCGCTTGCACGACGGTAATCACGTCATCCAATACGAACAGGATTTTCTTTTTGGCCGTTAAGCGTCGGAAGGCATCGGCACGTTCTCGCAAGTCGCTGACTGCGCTCAGGTCGCCGTCGTAGCACTTTGCCCAATTTTGCAGGATGGTGATCGGTTCGCTCACGGCAAGGTCGGCCCACAACACGCCGTCGGGAAAATCATCGCGCAGGCGTTCAGCCGTTTGAATAGCGATGGTGGTTTTACCGACACCGCTCATGCCCCATACGCTGTAAATGTTCGGCGCTTGGGGCTGACGCAAGCGCTCACACAGCCAACTGACGAGCGGTTCACGTCCGACGAACGTTGGCGGTTTTAGGCGCACGGGCACATCAAAAGGCGGGTCGTGAACGAGCGGCGCATCCGGCAAATAATCGCGCAGCATGTCAGCGTGTATCTGATGGTCGAGAATCAGCATCGAGAGTTTGCGCGTTTTTAAGTCCGGTTCTAGCTCATTCGCTTCCAACGCAGTTGAGTACATGCCGTAGTGACGCACGGCTTCATCGGGCATCCCATTCAACGCCAATACTAGCATCCGAAGACGATGTGCGGCCTCGATTTCGGCTGCTGCTTCCGCCTCGAAATCGTCGTGTTCATCGAACGCGAATTGCAGCAGCTTGTCGATGAGATGCAGGCTTTCGGGATAGCTGCCCTGTTTGGCGTGGTAAATCGCCAAGCATTTCAGCGTCTTGTAGAACCAGCGCGCTAACTCACGGCGTTTGGTCGTCACTAAATTGTTGAAGCGGTGAGCCTCATCAACTGAAAAGTCCATCAGAAACGGCCCGCCGTGAAGCTGCGCTACCGCTTCTAGCTGTTTGGCGCTTGGGCGTAAGCGGGTGACGCCGCGCTCAAAAATCTCGACATCGGCTTCATAGTTCGCGGCACGGTTGAAGCTGATCTTTTCGTCCACCTCTTTGATGTAGTCGCCAAGCCGCCACGTATTCCGCAGGCGATGGAGTTCTTCTCGCAAGCGTGACTGCGGGTCTCGATTATCCGGCCAAAACAAATCCGCCAGTTCACTACGCGAGAAGGCCGCGCCCGTCCACGCCAGATAGAACAGCAGCGCTTTGGCGTGTTTGCGATCCTGAGCCACTGGCTTGTCGTGAAAAACGATTTGCGGTTGGCCAAACAGCGTGAGCTTCAACACGGCTTTTCGTAATCCATGCGTAATAAATGCTCGATCAGCGACTATATGTCTAACGAACGGAGAGTTGTTCAAACGATGGACACTGATCCGATTATTACCAAAAGCAAGGGGCAGGGCAAGCAGGTTATTAGCGCATAAAGTGAACACATCGAAGGAGCGCAGCATGTTACCGGAACGCGAAATGTACAGGATCATCGAAATCAAGCAGGCGGTAGAGGCGGAACTGCTCAACCGGGCCGGTGTCAACGGGGTTGACATCGGCTTCAAATACGTCAACGGTCACAAAACCGATCAGATCGCTATCCGCGTATTCGTCGCTCACAAGTGCGACGTATCGCCACAAGAGCG
>JACMMD010000870.1 GCA_014379235.1 Anaerolineae bacterium | reverse complement strand
GATGCCGCCGCCAAGCGAAT
Source organism: Anaerolineae bacterium (assembly GCA_014379235.1). Classification (GTDB taxonomy): domain Bacteria; phylum Chloroflexota; class Anaerolineae; order Aggregatilineales; family Phototrophicaceae; genus JACMMD01. The sequence continues at coordinate 6,814 of JACMMD010000870.1, read as the reverse complement.
AGCCGACAACGCCGACATGGGGTGATGAACCGAGCAGGGGTGCGAGTCCGTGCGGCGCGGCTGCATTAACGACCTGTTGCCAGATGACACCCGCTTCGACCCGTGCGATGCGTGTGTCGGCGTCGATGTGAACATCCTTCATGCGTGACGTGACAATCAGCAGCGCACCGTCAGCGGCCATATGCTGCCCGTGTCCGGTAGACTGGATGGCGATTCCGGCGATAGCGCTTGCGTTATCTGCCGCGAATCGAATGCCCGCCGCGATGTCCTGCGCGTTTTCCGCGACGAGAATCAGCGCAGGGTAATGGTCAATCGTCAGGTTGAAGCCGCGCCGTGTTTGGTCGTAACCATCGTCGGCAGGCGAGAGAACGCGGCCCGTGACCTGTTCTTGAAGCTGGCGGAAAGATGTTTTGGTATTTGCAAATGTCATTATAAATCCCCTTCACTTGCTGAAAGATACGCATCATACTGTTGTGTATCTAACATAGTGTGGGTTAAGATTCGGGTCAATCAGCAAAGAATCGCAATGTGTAGCGTATGCGACACAAAGGAAAAAAGTGATGCAAAACGTAGAACTGATTGAGGATTTGCGCGTTCGGCGCACCCGCAAAATGATTCAGGAAGCGTTCATGGCGCTGACCGTTGAGAAGGGCTTCTCCGCACTGACCGTACGCGACATCACCGAACGGGCGATGATTAACCGCTCGACCTTCTATCGGCATTTTCTGGATAAGTACGACCTGCTCGAAAAGTACATGGATGACGTCGAGGCGATCATCGCCTCAGAACCCCTTACCGAGGAAATGCTCGAAGAACACAAAAACAGTGGTTCAAACGGGTTGATTAAGCTGCTCAAACACATTCAAGAGAACGCCGAGTTTTATCGCGTGATGCTCGGTCAGCAAGGTGACGCGGCATTCACGTGTCGTTTTCAGCAGAACTCGGCAGAGCGTTTCCGTGAACTGATGGCATTTCGCGGTGTCACCAGCGACACCAATGGCTTACCGAATGAGATGCGCGTCAACTATGTTGCCTGCGCGGGAATGGGCGCGATCATGTGGTGGCTGGATAACGGCCAACCATGTTCGGCAGAACAGCTTGCGATGTGGCTTGGCCAGCTAACCATGCCAAGCCTCGGAATGCTGCCGTTTCCGCAACTTGCTGCCGAGAACTAGTGTACGGGCGCTTCACGAAGCGTCCCTACGAGCCATTTTGTTTTATGCCACGCCTGCTGACACGCGCTCTTTCACCGCCGGAACGACTTCGTTAGCGAACATCTCGATCTGGCTGCCGACATCGCCGCCGCCCCAGAAGATGAAGGTGTCCTGACGGTAATCGTTGTAGAGGTTCGTCAGCGTATCTGCCCAGAAGCCCGCCGTACCGTCGATGGCGTTGTTGGGTGTGAGGCTGCCCACGCTGCCCGCGCCAGAGCGAATCACGCCGCCGACGTTGTAGCCGCGCCGGATCGCATCAGGCGAACGTCCGGCTTGGGACGCGCCTTCGTCGATGAGTGCATTTAACGTTAGCGTTTTGGCGGGCGGTACATAGGCTAACGACACGAGGATGCCATCGGCCATGCGTCCGGTCAAGCGCATCATCTTTGGCCCATTCGCGCCGACCCAGATCGGGATGCGATGCGCTGGAGTGGGGCCAGAGTGCGCGCCTTTGACCGAGTAAATCTCACCAACATAGGTGAACGATTTGCTCGTGTTGTCCCACATGCCGCGTAAGATATGCAGTGCATCTTCGAAAGCGGCGTAGGCTTCGGCGGGTTCGCGCTTGGGGCCGCCGTAAGCGGCAATCGCGTCCCAGAAACCGCCCGCGCCAAGCCCAAGCTCGACACGCCCGCCAGTCAGAATATCGAGTGTAGCGGCTTGCTTGGCTAAAACGGCGGGCAGTCGGAGCGGTAAGTTGGCGACGTTGGGGCTGACGTGTATACGCTCAGTTCTCATAGCCAGCGCGGTTAGCAGCGTCCACGTTTCATAGAAGCGCCCCTGATAAGGATGATCTTGAATCGTCAGTAGATCAAGGCCGTTATCGTCCGCGATTTTGGCCAAGCGGAACGGCTCACGCGGGTCGCCGACGGACGGGTCGAGAAAGATGCCGAACTGTGGAGTGAGTGTCATTGGGGACTCCTATTTATCGCATCGACCAATCTGAAAAGTGCGCTAAGAGCGGGCAAACGTGTTCCTCTTCGTAGGCGAGATGTGCTTGCAGCGCGTCAGCCAGCCGCCGCAAGTCATCGTCTACCGCGTCGAGATCAATGGCTGGGGCGGCACGAATGGCGTCGCTGAATTTGTCGATCAGTACCGCGATTTCGTTATGTTCGGCTTCGAGGCGCGTCTTAATGGGCGCGAAGTTCGGGTCTTCTCGCACCAACGGCGGAAACAGCATGGCGGACTCGCCGTGATGGTGGTGATGCAGCATCGTGCTGTACTGCGTTCCCGTGCGGATGAGCGCGTAAATACGGGCCTTCTTGTCTTGCTCGGTAAGCGGTTGTCCATTGGTCACGTCGTTGATGAAGCGCAGCATTTTGGATAGTTCGCTGCGGAACATCCCGTGAACTTCTAAGAAATGAGCGACGAGCGGATGTTCAAGCTGCTCTCTGGTTGCGCCCACATAAGGTTGATCGGTCATGATTGTGTATCACTTTCTGAGCCAGTCTAAAGGCGGGCAAGACATGCCTTGCCCCTACAGCAGAGGCTTTATGATTATCATCTAGCATCAGCATACCAGAAGTGTTATAGTGAATTCCAATCATTCTACTCAACATGAGGTGAAAATTATTCACCATGAACCTGACGCAATTTGAAACTCTGATCGCCATCGCGGACACGGGCAGCTTCACCGAAGCGGCTGAACGCGTGGGAGTCACCCGTTCCGCTGCCAGCCACGCCCTCGCCAATCTGGAAGCCGAACTCGGCGTAGCGCTGTTAGAACGGGAACGCGGCAGCGTCACACCGACGGCTATCGGCAACTGCGTTTTGCACCATGCGCGAGAAATCCTCGCTAACGTGGAGAGCATTCAGCAGCACGCCGCCGATGCGCGTGGCTTGCAGTCCGGCAAGCTGCGAATTGGCGTCGTTTCGAGCCTATCGGCAAAGGTTTTGAGCGGCATTCTACGCAAGTTCCGGCAGGAATATCCGCATATCGAAATCGTGACGTTTGAAGGCGCGGGGCATGAGGTCGAGGATTGGATTCTCAGCAGCACAGTAGACGTTGGGTTTACGCTGCGCGCAACTGAGGGCATCGAAGGCACGGTTATTGGGCAAGATGAAGCGCGAGTCCTCATCCCCAACAACCATCCACTGCGAAAGCACCGCTCGGTTACGTGGGCGGCGCTGGCTGACGAGCCGTTCATCCTGCCCAAGCTGGCTTGTGATTTCATCGGCGCGACGTGGCAGGATACCAAAGACCTCGCACGACACAAACGCTATGAGGCATCCGACGTGCAGACCATCATCGCAATGGTACGTGAGGGCTTGGGGATTTCGATTCTGCCGGAGATGCTGCTGCCGTCTCAGCTTGAGGGGCTGTCTTTATTGAGCCTAGAGCCGCCGCTGCGTTTCATGTTTGGTGTCGGTGTGCGTTCGATGCGTCACGCTTCGCCTGCGGCCAAGTTGTTCATTCAGTCGGCGGAGTCGTGGGCGAATGCTAATGGCTTCGAGCGCGAAGTCGGTGAACATGGTGCAGCGCCCGAAGCCATGCCAGCGCGGGCTTATCCTTATGCTGTGCCGGAACGGTAGTGCGTGATAGCTTCCTCGTTCCAGTCGAAGCCGACTCCCGGCGCATCCGTCAGCGCGAGACCGCCATCTTTCCATTCGAGGTTCGAGTTCCACACAGCGTGAATGGACTCGACGTTGCTTTCAGGCAGCATGTACTCAATCCATTTGACGTTGGGCACAGCCGCCGCTAACTGCCCGTGTAGATGGTGAAAGATGTGCGTCGAAATGGGGATGTTGTATTTCTCAGCAAGTTTAGCGGCTTCGAGAAAACCTCTCACGCCGCCGCAGGCCGTCGCGTCCAAGCGCAGCACCTGAATATGCCCCAGTTCGATCAGGCGCTCGAAGTGAAGCAGCCCGCATTGTTCGTCGCCCTGTCCAACCGGGTAGGGCAGACCGTCAGCCAGTTTGCCTACGTTGTCGTAATCGTCAAAGGTGAACGGGTCTTCGAGCCACATCATATTCAGGTCGTGCCATTTGCGCGCTTCGACCAGCAGCGACTCCGCATCTTTCGCGCCGCAGTAAACATCGTTGATGAAGCCCGGCCCGTCAGGGATCGCTTGGCGGCAGATGGTCATGCGCTCGGTATCACGAGCGTAGTCGGAACTGCTGGTGATCTTGATTCCGGCTGGCTTGTACTCCGCCATGTGCTGCATCTGTTCGATGAGCGATGCGGGCGTTTCATCAGCGACGGGATAACAGCCGGCCACCGTCGCGGGGATGGTTTTCACGCTGCCGCCGAGATATTCGCACAGGGGTTGATTGGCGCGTTTGGCCAGCAGATCGTATAAAGCGCAGTCTGCCAGACTCAGCGCCCGCCAGAAAATGCCGTTCGTGCCCAGAAAAGCGTTGGCTTTGGCCGTGCGCGTGTAAAAATCGTCGTGGTCGTCGATCTTCTGGTTTATCCAGCGCGGCGAGATCAAGCGCTCGATGGTGGCGCTGATCGGGGCATTGCGCGATAAGCCATAGGACGTGCCGATATTGCCCTCGTCGTCGTGAATCCGCACGAACGTATACTCACGTTCGGCGATATACATCGCGCCCATGAGCAAAGGCTTGGGCAAGGGGATCAGGATTTCAAAGGTTTCGAGACGGGTGATGGTGCCGCTCATAAGTTGTGATGTCCTTGTTAGATGTGCGGGTAGCGATAGGGTGCGCCATACACCCGCCCCGCCCGAATCGTATGTACAGTTTGGAGGTGCTTGTTCCCCGGCAAACGATGACCGAGATCGTCCAGCACGGGGTACTCGCCTTCGAGAATGTCGAACACGGCCACGTCTCCCGGCCCGCCAACGGTCAGCGTTCCGAGACCGGGTTCGCGGTCAATGATGCGTCCGGGACATGAGGTTGCGCGCTCGATGACTTCCATCAGCGAGAGGCCCATGTTCCAGAATTTGGACAGCACGTTCGGCAGATTAATCATCGTGCCGTTGGCGCTTTGTGTGTGAATGTCGCTGGAAATGGTATCGGGCAGAAAGCCCTGTTCGAGCGCCGCAGTTACGACGGGCAGCGAGTAGCCGGCCTTCGAGCCGTGCCCCACATCCCACAAAATACCGCGTTCACGGGCTTCAAGCACGGCAGGAGTGACCTTGCCGTTATCATCGAGGATGCCGTTTTCGGTGCCCATGTACATATGCGTGATGACATCGCCGGGACGCAGCAGCGCCAGCAGTTCGGGCAGTGTGCCGGGGATGTCGTAGATGTGAACCATGACGCGGGTGTCGGCCTGTTCCGCCGCCTGGATCGCTTTCTTGAGCGGCTCAAGCCCGTTGTTGCCAACGATGAAGCTGGTCATGCGGACTTTGACGCCGAGGCACACATCGCGGTATTCACGGGCAATGTGCGCCGCGCCACGAACGTCAGCATAGGCGATGTCGCGCATTTCGCCAACAGGGTAGCCTGCCAGCCCGATACGCGAGATATGGACGTAGCCATAAATGCGCGTCCGTGCCGTGCGAATTACATTGTTGACCAGCCCTTCAAACGTCGATGAACCAGCGTCGCCCGTGCTGACCGCCGTCGTTACTCCGGTGGACAGGCAAAACTCGTCGGCAGGGACGCTCAATGAACTGACACCCGGATAAACGTGGACGTGATAATCCACCAGTCCCGGCGTAACCAGCTTGCCAGCGACATCGAGCGTTTGAATCGCTTTAGCGGGGTCGATGTTGTTTTCTATTGCAGCCAGTCGTCCATGCGCCAGCGCGACATCGCGCACCGCATCCAGCCCGGAAGCGGGATCAAGTACGCGCCCGCCTTTCAACAGCACGTCGTAAGGCGGGAACTCTGTCGCGCCGATAGTGCGCTGATCGGGGTCAGCGGATGGGCGGTAATCTCCCATGTTGGCGTTCGTCATTATGTTTTCCTAAGCGAACCATTGAAAAGAAGTGGCATAGTAGGGGCGAACCTACGTGTTCGCCCAATTGAGGGCAGACACATAGGTCTGCCCCTACCCGTTCAGGACTTTCGCTTCGACAGTGGGTTTAAACCCACTGTCTGCTCAAACTTAAGTTCAATATTGAGGCGTTGAGCGAAAGTCCTACCGTTATTACATCAGCTATAGCTTTCCAGTAACGCACTTAAAGGTAGTGATCGGAAACCCAACCGCCATCGACGCGCAGGGTTTGGCCGGTGATGTAATTTGACTGATCGCTGGCAAGAAAAAGAATCGTTTCTACGAGTTCGGGCACGTCACCGAGCCGACCCATTGGCGAACGGCCAACGTAGGTATCGAGCGAGGCTGAACCGTCCGCGATTGAGGCTCTGGCCAGTTCGGTCAGGAAAACGGCGGGCGCGACGGCATTGACGCGGATTTTGTAGCGCGCCCATTCCGCGCCGAGAACTTCGGTCAAACTGACGACTCCAGCTTTGGCGGAGCAGTAGGCCGCACGTCCGGCTTGCGATACAAACGCATTCACCGACGCAACGTTGATGATCTTGCCGCCGCCCTGTTCGATCATCAAGCGCGCTGCGGACTGACAGCCATAGAATACGCCGGAGAGCATGATGTTGAGGCCAAGCTGCCAGTGTTCAATCGGCAGTGTTTCCGATGGGCCGTGCAGCGCCAGACCCGCGTTGTTAATCCACAGGTC
>JACMMD010000869.1 GCA_014379235.1 Anaerolineae bacterium | reverse complement strand
TAGCTAAACAGCCGACAGCGCAAGTTATTTGCACTACACATTCTCCCGTGTTTTTGGATTTGGCTGACAGGCACGATGGAATCGTAATTTTGAAAAGATCATCTCAGGGAATTGTGGCCGTTCAGCCGCAAAATAATATTTTTGGTGATGAACACTTATTAGAAGAACGAAACCGATTGAGAATGCTGCTTGATTTTGATAGTTCAGTAAATGAAGCCTTTTTTGCAACACGAGTATGTTTAGTCGAGGGTGATTGTGAAATTGCGGCGCTCGAAGCGTTCAGTAAAAAGCTCATAAGGGATGGAGAGATTGATGAAACGAAGTATTTATACGCAAGGCGAGATGTAACGATTATAGGTTGCCAAGGTAAGGGAACGATTCCCGGATTTCAGCGTGTACTTAATGTATTTGAAATTCCATATTTAGTGATACATGACGAAGATGGCTCAGAGTCAAGCGCCACAAATGCACGAATTCTCAACGCATTAGCGGGTGATGAGAGTCGATGTCTTCTACATCGACCTAATTTTGACATAGAGATATTCAATAGTTCGTGGAAAAACGATAAACCTTGGAGAGCTACTGAAGCTATACTCAATGGTTCATCAAACATGGCAGCTTTTGACAGGCCGAAACTCGAGAAGTTTTTCGAGTTCGTTTTGGGTAAATCAATACGCGATTTATCTAGAACATAAGCATAATTGGATTTCATAAAGACAAGTTCGTCTGTCTTGCGATAATTACTTTATTTCATAGAGGTTGGTCAACTGATTGATTGCGTTGATCCATAATCTTGCGGCGACTAATGTTAAGTCTCGAGTTGCATCTAGCGCGTTTTCACGCGCCTCTGCAATTGTTTTGTCTTGCGAGCATGTGTCTTCGATTTCTAAAAGGCTGGCTATCCACCAATTGTTTTCGCCCTGTTCAAATACAAACGTAGATTCGAGTTTCACGCTTCTCCCTCATTGCCCTCTGACTGCGCCAAGCGCTGCTTGAGGTAGTGATCGACAGCCTGCGTAAGCTGCTCGATAGAGGCTTTGTAGGTCTTCTCATCGCTGAAGTCGATAGCGGAGCGCTTGGCCAGCCCATAGAGGCGGTCACGGGTGTCCACGAAGCGATACACAAGCGGCACGACAGGGCGATCATAAATCTCCGCCCAACGAATTTCTTCCTCAACGTGCTTCGACGCCATCGAATCGGGCGAGACGACAACGACGAACACTTTTGTATGGTAGATTGCGCTCTGAATTTCGCGCCCGAATGACAGTCCCGGCGCGTCTTTCGCATACCACCACACCAGATAACCGAGCGCGGTCATGTCATCCACCAGCGCCCGAATCCACTGCTTATCGGCTTCGGAGCAGGAGATGAAAATCTGAAAGTCTTCCAGCAACGGAGGCAGTTTCGTTTCCTGCGATGACGATGAAGCATGAAGCGGCAGCAGTGTCGAACGTCGGTTGGGCAAGAGCCACGCGCCGCGCATGGTCACGGACATCGCACCCATGCCCACCACCGATGCCAGTACACCGACCAGCACCATCCAAATGCCATCGTTCGAGGACGATGGGAATTGTTCGGCAAGAAGGCCAATCACTTGTGCGCCTTCCGCCGGAGACAGCTCATTCGATTCAGTGGCGCGATAAGCAATAAGTGTTCCTTCCACGCGCAAGGCCACCTCTGTCGCGCTGAGGTTTCCAAAAGGATCGTTAGCGAATTGTCCTTCGCTGGTTGGCACACCACTGATATCCGTTTCAAGCACGATGCGGGTTGCAGGGGTAGTTGCGACCACAGTTAAAGCCTGAGCAGAGAACGTTCCGCTGGGGTTCTCAAGAGCGGCGGGTGGTTGCAATGCCAGCGGGAAGATAATCACAATGCCAAATATCACCAGCAGCACGATCAGAATGATGAGCCGCATCCCTAAACGCTGCTGAAATGCTTTCCTTTCCGCCGTCGCTGGACGTGGAATGGCGGCTGCCTGCTGCGGAATCTGGCGCAGACCAACGCTGGCTTCCAGGGCCAGTACGATCTTTTCGAGCGCTTGCTGCCATTCCCCAGTGGCATCTACATACTGGCGATTTACCAGATTGTCAGGTAAGCGCATTTGCTCAAGCAGGACGGGAATAATCGGTTTGCGACGCTGCAATCCGAACTCGATCTCACGCATTAGCCACTGCGATTCGAGCGCGGCAGGGCTAAGAAGCACGATCATGGCATCGGCGTTTTCGATAAGCTGTAGGAGCGGGTTTATTCCACCCTGACCGGGTAGTAAATCGGCATCAGTTGAAACGTCATAGCCGCGTGATTGAAGTTCACTTCGAAGTTGTTCGGCCCGGGGCTGGTCAACATAGCTGTAGCTGATGAGGATGCGACTCATAAGATGCGCCCCCTGTAAAACGCAGCAGGACGCACTCGATTAGGTACGCCCTTGCATCGGCAACGGTATGAACAGTATGGCTTTACTAACCGTTTTGCGCCAATCGCTTCAACTCGTAGAGCTTGGTCAGCGCTTCGAGCGGGCTGAGTTCGTTGATGTCCATATCCCGCAGCGCGCCGATTGCTGGATGTTCGCTGTCGTCAAACAGTCCGAGTTGATCGGCGGGAACTTTGCTCGATTTCTTGGCAGGCTTGCGGAGTTGGAAGTCGCTTCCTTCGGTTTCAAGCTGCTGCAACAGTTCACGGGCGCGGTCTACTACCGGACGCGGCATTCCAGCTAACTGCGCGACGTGGATACCGTAGCTGCGATCTGCGCCACCGGGAATGACTTTGTGCAGAAACACGATGCTGTCGCCTTCTTCGCTGACGGCGACGTTGTAATTACGGGAGCGAGGCAGAATCTCCGGCAGAGCGACGAGTTCGTGATAGTGTGTGGCGAACAACGTGCGGCAGTTCAAGCGTGGGTTGTTGTGGATGTATTCGACCACAGCGCGGGCGATGGCCAGACCGTCATAGGTCGATGTGCCGCGCCCAACCTCGTCCAGAATCAATAGGCTGCGCTTGGTGCTGCCCGATAGCAAGCGCGCTGTTTCGACCATCTCCACCATGAACGTGCTTTGTCCGGCGTGGATTTCGTCCTGCGCGCCGATGCGGGCGAAGATGCG
>JACMMD010000868.1 GCA_014379235.1 Anaerolineae bacterium | reverse complement strand
TACGCTAGGGAAGGCGTAGAACGCGCCGCGAGGCTCGAAGCAGGTCAGCCCTAGCTTGTTGAAGCCGTTGACGATCAACTTGCGGCGGCTGTCATAGGCGGCACGCATGTCCTGAACATCATCTTCGCCGTGCCAAAGCGCTTCGACGGCGGCGGTTTGCCCCATCGTCGGCGCGGACATGATGAGATATTGGTGCAGCTTACGCATGGCGCTCATTAAGTCAGGCGGCGCAGTCACATAGCCGATGCGCCAGCCGGTCATAGCGAACGATTTGCTCATGCCGCTCATCAAAATCGTGCGCTCGTACATTCCCGGCAGTGTGGCGAAACACTGGTGATGAATGCCGTAAACGAGGCGTTCGTAAATCTCGTCGGAGATGACGACAAGATCGTACTTCTCCGCGATGTCGGCCACTTCCTGCATCCGGCTTGGGGTCAAGACTGCGCCCGTCGGGTTGTTAGGGTAACTGATGAGGATGGCTTTGGTGCGCGATGTGATGGCCCGCTCCAACATTTCGCCCGTGACTTGAAACTCATCCTCGACAAATGTTGGCACGGGGATGGGCACACCGCCGGCCATTTCGACGGCGGCGGCATTGGCTACGAAGCATGGCTCAACGATCAGCACTTCGTCGCCGGGATCAAGGATGGCTTTCATGGCCAGCCACATGGCCTCGCTGACGCCGACGGTCACGAGGATTTGATCTTCTGGCGCGTAGTACAAACCATATAAGCGCTGAATATAAGCCGAGATAGCCTCGCGCAGTTCATTGGTGCCGGAATTGCTGGTGTAGCGCGTATCGCCGCCTTGCAGCGAAGCGATGCCAGCGGCGGTGATATGTGCGGGAGTCGAAAAACTCGGCTCACCGATGCCAAGCGTAATCACATCGTCCATCGTGGCGGCGATGTCGAAGAAGCGGCGGATGCCGGAAGGCCGCAAATTCTTCACGTTCTGGGAAATAAAGCTGCGCCGCTGCGTTACGAAAGTCATGTTCTTGCCTATGGATTGTCGATTTTAGCTAATGTGAAACCACGTCCGTTTAGACACTGTATCCATTTTTACCATGAAGGGCGGGGTTTCCCGTAGAGCAAGCCACATCAAAAAATTAAGGAGTTATCAGACAAAGTGTAGGAAAGGGGATGCTCGTGCTAAAATGTAGCCGATGAACAAACGTTTTAATGTCTCGAAGGATAAGCTACGCTCATGATCGACTCGCATACGCCGTTCGCTCTGTTGACCAATTGGGAAACCACCCGCGACAGCCTGCACCAAGCATCTAAACTGCTTGGCGCGATACGGGTGGCAGTGGCAGAGCCTCTCCCCAACAGCGCGCAGTACAGCCTGAACGTCACGCCGCGTGGTATTTCGACGGGCGCGTTGCCATTCGGCGGTGATCTGCTGCTGGATTTCATTGACCGAACCGTGCGTTACCGGGAAGATGGCAAGCTGGTGTTTGCGATTCCGATTGAAGATCACACGCAGCACTCGCTGACGGACACGGTGTTAGGTGCGTTGGAAGCGGAAGGCATCAAGCCGCCGATCAAGCGTGACCGTCTCGGCGGCGAAACCAGATTGACGCTCGACGCCGACATCGCCGCCGAATATGCCGATACGCTGTATCGTATCTACACAGCGATGGCGCGCTTCAAGGCGCGTGTGGGCGGGCCGATGTCGCCGTTGGTGCTGTGGCCGCATCACTTCGACATTTCGTTTTTGTGGTTCGCCACACCGCAGTCCGATGAACACGCCGACCCGCACATGAACTTCGGTTTCGCACCGATGAGCGAGGGCTTTGATCGCCCGTATTTTTATGCGTATGCATGGCCGCTGCCCGCCGGAATAACGGATGTAGCTTTGCCCACCGTCGCTCGCTGGCATACCACAGGTTGGACGGGCGCGATCATCGATTATGACATCGCGGGGCGGCTTGGCGGCGCGGAAGGCGGGCCGGAAGGGGCCGTCGAGGCGCTGCTGTACGACATTTTCAAGAACGTGTCTCCACTGCTGCGGCCCTAGCGCCGAACTTTTCGGGATCGGTTTCGGCATAGAGAGGCGACCATGAATACTGAAGTAACGATCATTCTCGTCCTGTGTGGCTTCGCAACGTTGTTTCTTATCGTCGGTGCGATTGGCGGCTACCTCACGCTCAGTAGGTTCCGCAGCTTTTTCGCGTTTGGTATGGTGCGCGGTCTGCTCGGCTATGCCGATGATGAAAGCGATACCGAGAAGGCGGCTACCAAGATTCTGGCGCAGGCCGCTGCCAAGCCGATCACTCACCGTGACCCACACGAACTGATTGATACGCTGGATTTTGATGCGGCTGTGGCTAAACAACGCCAGATACAGCAAGACCCGGCGCGGCAGCAGCAGGAAATCGCGCAAGTAGCGCCGCAGGCGTCCACATCGACTCAACCTGAGATTAAGATTGACGCGCAGGATTTCAATGTCGATGCATCATCATCGGTTCATCGCTATCGGCGCGTAAGCGGAGCGGGAGAGGTTTACAATCCCAGTGAGGATTTTCGGCCCGATGAGATCATCAACGATGAGCCGAAGCCGAGCGTCAATCCACCACCATCACAATAAGGAGTCCGTCGATGCAGGACAATGCGCCGGTTATTATCGCCGCCTGCGGGCTGGCGACGGTTTGTGTAGGGATTTTTCTGGTCGGGGCCTTTCTGGTACTGCGCTTTCTGGGGGCAGATATGTTCTCTTTTGTTAGAGGTCTGCCCGGCCTTGCCCGTGAAGAACGTGGCAAAGTCAACGTCGAGTCGGTGCAGCGCCAATCCCGTGATCGTGGCGATCTCAGAACGCGGGCGCAGTCTCTCGACTTTGATGCGGCGGTGGCGCAGTATAACGACCCTCAAAACCCGCCACAGAGCGGAACATTCGGCGCGCAGAGTGCCCCACAGAATGCACCTTTATCATCAGGCCGTCCGCGAACTTCGTCGCCAACAGGGCCGTCGGAGCCTTCCGGTTCTTCTGCGGGTTGGACAACGGCAGGCGGCAGCGGCCTTGATGAGAACGCTGCCCCTAGCGAGGATAATCCGTTTGGCGATGTTCCGCGTCCCAATTTGCGTGACCGTACCAGCGGCCCGCGTCCGAAGAAACGCCGTCGCAATGGCAACGATGACGAGATTTTCGGCGGGATGCTGGATGGCGATGGCGATGGCAGTGTGGATTTCTAGTGCTGAGTACAGAGTACAGAGTAAAACAGGTTCGAGGGGGCGAGGTTCGAGTTAAAAGTAATGGGCATGAGTAATGAGTTTAGATTTTACTCATCACTTTGAACCCATCACTTTGAGGACATCTTTGATTTCTGCGATCAGCTTGAGCCGTTCGAGCGGCTTATACTCGGCGGAGTAGAGCCAGTTTGTGGCGGGCGGTGGGCTGCCCTTATCGCCATAGTAGAGTTCAAATCCCTCTTGCATCTGCTTGAAATACGACTCAGCGTTGTAGACTGACTGAGCGTATTTCAGCGTCTTTTTGCCGACGATAACTTGCGTCCTATTGTCCTCACGCAGCGCCCACAATCCGAGCAGGTAGCAGGTGCGATAGCGATAGTAGCCGCCGGGCCGATACCATACCACCACGCCGACCCACATCGGCGGCCCGTAGCCGCGAACCGCTTTCGGCCCGAAGGCTAAGACTTCTCGCGGGACACGGCGGCGCGCATCTTCAAAAGACGCGAACGCGCTGAGGTTATCCAATATGCGGGCGAGGTCGTCGAAGATGGGCGTGGACTGTTCCTCACGTTTGCGCTGCTCGATGCGGCGCAAGATTTCTTCATAACGGCCATCAGAGTCCGTCGGTGGCATAAAACGATTCTACCTAGTCCTCTAGTTGCAGTGCTCCGCGCACGGCTTTACGCAGCGTTTCGACTTCGAATGGCTTGGTGACGTACTGCGTCACATACTTTTGCAGCTTGCCGATGAGCCGGTTAGCCGGGTCGTTGAAGGCCGTCAGGATGATGATCGGAAATGGGATTTCGTCCATGCTGGCCTTGATCTGTTCCAGCACTTCCCAACCGCTCATTCCCGGCAGCCCGATGTCCAGCAGCACCAGATCGGGCGTGTTCTCCGCCAGATAATCCAGCGCGATATAGCCATCACTGGCGTGATAGCTCTCGATGCCCATGCGACGCAGCGTAATTTGCATGACGCCGGCCAAATCCTCGATGTCTTCGACGATGAGTACCAGTAGTTTCCCGTCTGTGGTGGTCAAAATGATGTGTCCCTGCGTGTTTGATAAGGAATGAATATAACGTCTTATTATATCTTACAATCGCTATGTGATTTTCAACATTGAATATCTTTACAGGGTACTTCATTTACATCCGAAACACGCCGAACTTCGTTGTCTCCGTTGGCTTATTCAAACATGCGGACAACGCCAACCCCAACACGCGCCGTGTTTCCGCTGGGTCGAGAATGCCGTCGTCCCACAAGCGCGCCGTTGAATAATACGGACTGCCTTCGCGC
>JACMMD010000867.1 GCA_014379235.1 Anaerolineae bacterium | reverse complement strand
GCCTTACGCGGGTCACGGTTGGCGACTTTATGCAGAAGATAGGCATCTTTCCACTCTGCCCACATATTGTTGCTAAAGCCGTCGTTGCCGAGGCATACGGGGATGCCCGCGGCCAGCATATCGTCCAGCGCCAGCGCGCCAACGGCGTTGTTCATGTTCGAGCGCGGTTGATGCGTGACCCATGTACCCGTCTCGCGCAAAATAACCCGCTCTGCCTCGTTGATGTGGACGCAGTGCGCGGCGATGGTCTTACGCCCCCAGATGCCATACTCATGCAGCCGTTCGACCACGCGCTTACCACTGCGGCGGAGGCTGTCATTCTCGTCAGCCTCGTGTTCCGCGACATGCACATGAAAACCGCCGCCTGTTGGCAGAGCATCGGCACAGGCCCGCAGCGTATCATCATTCAATGTGAGGCTGGCGTGAAGCCCGAACGTCCCTGTCACCAGTGGGCGATGGTGCTTATTGTCGCTGTTCATGAAGCGCACATTCTCCGCGATTCCGGCGCGCATCTTGGCTTCGCCGTCACGGTCTGTCACTTCATAGCACAGCACTGCCCGCAAACCAGCAAGCACCACTGCGTCCGCGATCACGTCGAGACTGCCTTCGATGAAATTCGGACTGGCGTGATGATCGAACAGCGTGGTTGTACCGTGCTTGATCGCATCAACAAGGCACACCAGTGCGCTCAAGCGAACCGCGTCAGCATCCAGCGCCTTATCAAGCGGCCACCACAGCCGCTCAAGAATCTGCGGAAAGTCTGCGGCGGCGGGGCCCGGAATAGCCATCCCACGCGCATACGCGCCATAAAAATGCGTATGCGCGCAGATGTTTCCCGGCATGACCAACTGCCCACGCGCATCGAGTTTTTCAGCAGTCGGATAACGTTCGCTGAGTTCCGCCGTCGGGCCGATAGCCGCAATAACGCCGTTCTCGATGGCCAAAGCATGGTCATTCAGCACACGGTTATTGTCACCCCACGTAACCAGTGTGCCGTTGGTAATCAACAGCATAACTTTTAAATACCTTCCAGTGGGATATTCACAAAAGCCGGGCCACCTCGACGCTCCATTTCGGCAAGCATGGCGGCCAAAATCGTATCTTCCTGCTGCCCTCGTCCCTCACCAAGTCCGTAACGGGCGGCGTCCATGTAGATCACGCCCTCGGATTTCTCGGTAGAGGCGATCACCGAGCCGTTTTCGCACAGAACGCGAACCTGCGGCGCGACTCCGAGATCATAGCCTTCCGCGCCCCAGATACGCTCGACAGCCTGAACACCTCGATTTCGCAGCGCGTGATAAATACGGTCTACAAAATAGTCGTCTTGACTGTAGAGGTCGCCAATTCTCTGCGCGCCAACGAAACGATCCCACGTTGTATAAATAAACGCAAAACGCCGCCGCGTCGGGTTGAGGACAGGCGGCAATTTAGCCGTGAAATCCTTCAACGCGATGCGATAGTAAGTGCGATCAGCGTGTTTGTGATCGGTCTCAGCCGGAAGCAAATCGCGGCGGTATGCCAGTTCGTAGCCGCTCTGTTCCGCGAAATAGTGGATACCACCGTTCTGTTCACCAAAAGCCCTGCTCAGGAAAAAGGCGATGTACTTCGCGTGAAGCCCTCGCGTCATTTGCTGCTGCGGTATTCGATACCAGCCTTCATCACGGGCGAAGACCAGATCGCGTTTACGATTGATGACTCCGACGAGGACTCGATCTTCGGGATACATAGTGTTACGCGGAACTTGCCTCCGCTGCGGTTTTGGCCTCTGCTTGGCGATAAGCTAAAACGCGGTTGTCCATCTCTGGCACGAGCGCTTGATGCTGCTCCCACCATGACTGTAAGCGCTGTGCATCGAGTTCTTCGACGGTCTTACCCTGCTGCTCAACCCATGTGTAATACTTGAGGTTGTGCCAGCGCTCACGGGCGTCCGTCGTCCCGGCCATAATCCAATCGGTACGCATCCCCTTGAACAGGCTCTCGATGCGCCCTGTCGCTGAGGCTTCATCCAACGCGCCATAGGTTTCAGCCATGTCGCCCATGACCGAATGATAGCGGTCTAGCGCGTCCGTCGCTACCGTGACGATGACATCATCCGAGCCAAGATTGTAGTATTTCGCGGTTTTGATCGCGCCAAGCACATTGCACATGCCGCTGATGCCGAACAGCCCGCTCAGTAACTCGACTTCTTGCGCCGGAACACCATAACGATTCACCAGTGTATCGCGGCCAGCCTGCTCCGCGAACACTTGCAGCGCCTTCTTGGACTCAATATCGTCAATGCACATCAGCGCGTCCATGTTCATGACGTTGTGAATCCATGTCACATGCTTGTCGCCTATCCCTTGAATGTCGTGCGTACCATAGCCGTTGTTATACAGCGTCGGGCACTGAATCGGCTCAAGTCCGACGATTTTATGCTCAGGAAAAACCTGCTTCAGACGATCTCCCGCCGCGATTGTGCCCGCGCTGCCCATCGAGGAGACAAAGGCTGCAATGCGTCCGTTGCCAATGCCGCGCTCGGCTAATTCCGCCGCCAGTTCGACCACTGTGTTTCCGGTAACGTGGTAGTGAAAGCGATAGTTGCCCATCTGCTCGAACTGGTTCAGAATGCAAATGTTCGGGTCGCTGGCGCGTAAACGCTTTGTCTCGTCATAAATCTCTTTGACATTGCTCTCGGAGCCAAACGTCTTAACCACACCCGCGCCATATTCATGGATGCGCTCGAAGCGTTCACGGCTCATGCCTTCCGGCAGAACCACCATACTGCGGCAGCCAACACGCCCGGCCACCCATGCGCCGCCAATGCCGTAGTTACCCGTCGATGGCCACACCAGTGTATGCTGTGCCGAATCGACCTCGCCAAACAGAACCTTTTCCAGCAGCACAGAGTAGGCCGCGCCGACCTTGTGACTGCCTGATGGAAACTCGCGGCCATAAATGACG
>JACMMD010000866.1 GCA_014379235.1 Anaerolineae bacterium | reverse complement strand
TTTTGGCGCGCAACCAGATACCCTATCGCTGGCTAGATATTGAAGTTTCCGACGAGGCGAAGCAGTATGTCGAACTGGTGAGTATGGATAATTTGCGTTTGCCACTGCTGGTTTTTCCTGATGGCACAACCTTGCTGAACCCCACCAGTCGCGAAATTGCGGACAAGATCGGACTCAAAACGCGGCCTGAAAACCCGTTTTACGACGTGATTATCATTGGCGGTGGGCCGGCGGGGCTGGCGGCGGGTGTATATGGCGCATCGGAAGGGCTGCGAACGGTCATCGTCGAGAAGTCCGCTCCCGGTGGGCAGGCGGGCACGAGTTCGCGCATCGAGAATTATCTGGGCTTTCCGGTAGGACTGAGCGGAGCAGACCTCGCACGGCGGGCGGTAGCACAGGCGCGGCGCTTCGGCGCGGAAATTCTAACGCCGCAGTCTGCCAGCAGCATCAGGCTTGAAGAACCCTATCGTATACTGACATTGGAAGATGGAACGGAACTCAGCGCGCATGTGATTTTGATTGCCACAGGCGTTTCGTATTATCGTTTGGAAGCGCCGGGAGTCGATACTTTCACAGGCGCGGGCGTGTATTACGGCGCGGCCCTCAGCGAAGCGTTGAACTATGTCGGTCAAGACGTGGTGATCGTGGGCGCGGGCAATTCCGCAGGGCAAGCGGCGATGTACTTCTCGAAATATGCGCGCAATGTGATTATGCTGGTGCGCGATACGTGGCTTGGTAAAACCATGTCGCAGTACCTGGTCAACTATATTGAAGCCACGCCCAATATCAGCGTGCGTGTGAATCACGAAGTTGCAGCGGCCAGAGGTGTCAATCATCTAGAAGAAGTGGACATTCTCAACAATAACACGGGCGATCAGGAAACCATTCAAACGTCGGCGCTGTTCATCTTCATCGGCGCGAAGCCGCAAACCGGATGGCTCGGTGACGTGATCGAGCGTGATACCTATGGCTTTATTCAACACGGCGGCAATGGCTATCGTCCGCGTGGATGGCCGCTGGAGCGCGACCCGTATATGTTTGAGACCAATATTCCCGGTATCTTCGTCGCGGGCGATGCGCGCATTGGTTCGGTCAAGCGCGTGGCCACTGCGGTTGGCGAAGGGGCCATGGCTATTCAGTTTATTCATAAGTATCTCGGAGGATTGTGATGCTGAGAGAACTACGCGAGATACCGCTTTTTGCCAGCTTTAGCGATGAACAGCTCGCCTGTTTGGATGGACTTGGCACAGAGGTCTATTTGAGCGACGACGACGTGCTGTTTAAGGAAGGCGACTCGGCTAAAGGGCTGTACATCCTGCTCGATGGCGAGATGCAAATCACCAAGCACATAGGCGAACAGGAAACCGTGCTGGCGACCTATCAGCGCGGGGCATTCGTCGGTGAGATTTCGATGCTCACAGGCGCACCGCATAACGCGACGGTCTATGCCACCAGGCCGAGCCGTTTCTTAAAGTACGAGTCGAATTTGTTCCGCGAGGCGCTGAACACGTCACCGATTCTGGCAGTGATACTGTCAACGATGGCTGAACGCCTGCGCGATACCGAGTCGTTGGTGCAGCAGCATGAAAAGCTGTCGGCGTTGGGCAAGCTGTCGGCGGGACTGGCCCACGAATTGAATAATCCGGCATCGGCGGCGCTGCGGGCATCCAAACAGCTTCCCGAAAGGCTGGCGGTGCTGCAATCGTTTGTGTTGAAATTCAACCGACTGCATCTGACGGCTGACCAGCTTGAGTTCTTGATGCAGTTTCAAAACAAGCTGCTCGAACGTGTTGCTCAGAGAGAACTGCTTGACCCGCTCGAACAGAGTGACCGCGAAGAACTGTTGGCGGCGTGGATTGAAAATCAAGGCATAGATGACGGTTGGCGGTTTGCGCCGATGTTGGTGCAGGCGGGACTGGATTCTGACGGGTTGGAAGCACTGCAAGCGCGCATGGGTGAGGATGGATTTGGCGAAGCGCTGACGTGGCTCGAAGGGGTGCTGACGGTTTCGGGACTGCTGCACACAGTGGAGCAAAGCACAACACGCATCTCGGAACTCATCAAGGCGGTCAAAGCCTACAGCTATATGGATCAAACGCCTATACAAGAAGTCAACATCCATGAGGGCATTGAAAGCACGCTGACTATTCTTGGCCACAAGATCAAGCATATCTCCGTTATCCGCGAATACGCCCGCGATTTACCGCGTATCACGGTCTATGGCAGCGAGTTGAATCAGGTGTGGACGAACATTATCGACAACGCCGTTGACGCGATGGATACGACAGACAGCAAAGAGGATAAGCTGTGGATTCGCACCTCGCTGCAAAATGAGCATGTCGTGGTTGAGATCGCGGACAACGGGCCGGGCATCCCGCCGGAGATTCAGTCGCGCATCTTCGAGCCGTTCTTCACCACCAAAGCGATTGGGGAAGGCTCAGGCTTGGGCTTGGACATCACTTATCGCATCGTCGTAGATCGGCATCATGGCAATATCCGCGTCTATTCCGAACCGGGGAATACGCGCTTTGAGATATGGCTGCCCATCAATCTAACGATAGATGCACCCTGATTGGAAATGAGGGAATGATGCAAAGTTTCATGGAACGGTTATTTCGCCTGCGCTATAGCAAACCAGAAAAAGTCTGTACGCATCGGGATAGCATTCAAGTCGTCACACCAAGCGGCGAAGGCTGCAAAGAATGTCTAGAGATGGGCGATACGTGGGTACATCTGCGCCTGTGCCTGACCTGCGGGCATGTCGGCTGCTGCGACAACTCGAAGAACAAACACGCCACGCAGCATTATCTAGCGACTCAACATCCAATCATTCGCTCGTTTCAACCGGATGAGACGTGGATGTGGTGTTATGTTGACGAGATAATGCTGTAGGCGTTTCATGGGCCGAATTGTAAAGGGGATTCGGGCGGCGCTGCTGCTGCTTGTCATAACGGCAGCGGTGGGCTGCGACCTCACCGCGCCGTTGGTCGGGACGCCCGTGCCTCTGCCGACGCTGATGGTTTTGCCGACTTTAACCATCAGCGTAACGTCAACCGTGACGTTGGAAGTTCTGCCGACTGAAACGCTGCCGACGGAAATTCCATCCGCTGCGCCGACAGATGTGATAGGATTTTTGCCAACCGTCACACCGCTGCCGACCAGCATTCCGCCGACATCTACACTCGCGCTGCCTACAGTACCCGCCGTGCCAACGGCGATTGCTGCTTTACCACCCACTGCTCCGGCAGATCGCACGACGATTATGATTAACCGTCTGCGAACGACGCCGCTCGTCATCAATACCAACACGCAGCAAATCCACGATATTTTTCGGCGCGGACAAGAACTCGGCAACCGCGCCAATGTGTTCTCGATGGTCGGTGACAGCAACACCACCAACGGCGATTTCATGCTGCCAATCGGGTTGTATAACCTGTGTGATTTAGGCCCCTACGACTATCTACAAGAGACCATTGACCATTATTCCGTATCACCGCGTGAGGATGTCACTAACTCGTTCACCAATCAGAGCATGGCGGCGGAACGTGGATTCAGCGCGGCGATTGTGCTTGACCCCTTTTGGGCAGATGGTTTATGCCAGAGCAATGAAACGCCGCTGATGTGCGAGTATCGCCGTGTTCAGCCAAGCGTGTCGATCATCATGCTCGGCCAAATCGACATTAACTACGGCAACCGGGACATCGGTTTGTATCGGGCGCATATGGAACGCATTGTGCAAGACACCATTGATCGCGGCGTGATTCCGGTGCTGACGACGATCATCTTTCTGGAATCGCGCGATGTGTGGTCGCTCTCGATGGAGTTCAACATGGTGCTGCTCGATCTAGCGGAGACCTATCAAATTCCGCTCATCAATATGTGGGCGGCGGCGGAGACTTTGCCCGATCATGGTATTGGCCCCGATCACTCGCACCTGAAAGCCGTCATCGGGCGCTACTGCTCGTTTGATGGCTCGGAATATGAACTCGGCGGCACACTGCGTAATTTGCTCACGTTGCAAGCACTGGATGAAGTGCGGCGGAATGTCCTTACCACAAATTGATAGGCTTGCCGTCAGGGCAAGCCGAGAAACTCGCGCAGAGCAACTGGCGTGTTGGTGGTGAACTGATCGACTCCCGCTTCGAGCAGGCGTTTTGCATTGGCTTCTGCGGCGGGGTTGCCCACGCCGATGTCCATCGTCCATGCGTCACAGCGAATGCCGGCCTCATGCAGCGCGGCGGCCCAGTTAAAGCCCTCATCCAACGACTGCACTAGAAAGCGGTGGTTGATGTAAAACGTGCTGGCATCTGGCACAAGTCCGAGCATCGACTGGCAGCGATCCGCTAAATACTCCACGATTGACCATATACGCCGCGATGCCAACGGATGATCGTCGTAGTAGCCATACGCGCCCAACTTTTGTGGTACATCGTCTGGTTTGCGCGTGTAAGAAGTGTCGTGCCAATCCATGTAGAAGTGAATATCGAAGCCCAGATCGAGCGCGGGCGACAGCTTTTGCAGCCGCCGTAACTGCCAATCGGCTTCGCTGCTGATGATGACCCGACGGCCTAACGGTTCAACGAGTTGAACAAGGCGCTGTAAGGGTTCGTCACTTTCAAGCGGAGTCGTGTTCTTGAAATCAAGCTGCAAGCGCGCATCAGGGTAATCGGCGAACAACGCGACAATTTCGCTCAACACGGGCACACGCACCGACGTGCCTTTATAGCGCAGCGCGTCGGCATCCTGCGGCGAAGTTTCAGCGACTTTGCCTGTGCCGTCGGTTTCGGATTCGAGAACGGGGTCATGCACCAGCAAGTAGTCGTCCTGCGAAAGGGCGGTGATGTCTACCTCGACAAAGGCCGCGCCATGTTCCAACGAGGCACGCACCGTCTCAAACGAGTTCTGTGGAAAGCGTTGGCCGGAGTCGAGCGCACCCATGTGATGCACGATCAGCGGCGGTTGAAGTGGCAGAGTCATTAGTCTAGTTCCTCGCAAAGACGGCGCACGTCGGTACGGTATCGAGAATGTTGTAGCGCTGGCGTTCGTTGGGCGTGAAATCGCGGAATAGACGCTGGCAGGTGAACTGCGCGAACACATGCCAATCGCTTTCCCACAGCCGCGCCGTGCCATCTTCACTGCCTGTGAGAATATCCTCGCCGTTGGGCGCGAAGGACACGCTGGTCACGACATCATTGTGACCGGAGAACACGCGCAGCAGCGCGCCGGATGCCGCATCCCACAAGCGCGCCGTGCTGTCGCTATTGGTGAACACATCACCGCCGCCTGTGAGAATGCGAGTTCCATCGATCGAAAACGCGA
>JACMMD010000865.1 GCA_014379235.1 Anaerolineae bacterium | reverse complement strand
TGGTCAAGCAGCGGTGAACGTGCGCGTTCAACCTGACCAGAACGCGGCGGTTGTCGGTGCGCTTGACCCATCGCAAACCTACGCAGTTGTGCTGCAATGGATGGGCCCGGATGGTTTGTGGTATCGTATCGCAAATCCGGCGGGCTGGGTGTTTAGCGGCGTGACCCGTCTCGGCGGCGACTGCGCGAACATTCAGACGCTTGATCCCGCTGCGGCCTCTGGCGCAGTTCCAAGCTGGGGCCCTAACGGTGAACTGACCTTCTGCCAGCCGAACTATGAGCTAGGCGAAGATACCTGCGTACCATCCCCTGAGAACACACAGGCCAGCTACGTTCCAAGCTGGGACGAACTCGGCAACCTGACATTCTGCATTCCCGATTATGAGATTGGTGAAGAGTGGTGTGTGGTTGCGCCTGAAGGCGTCGTCCCGAACTGGGGCCCTAACGGCGAAATAACGTTCTGCATCGCTGACCCGATGGACGAAACCTCTTGCGCCACCATTCTACCGGATACCCGCGATGGCGGCTTGATCGTCGTGGCACGTCCCGGCGGCACAAATGCGCCACCGGATGAGCCTGTTATGCATAAGTTCCTGCTGGTTGGTGAAGATGGCCTGCTGGTGCTAACCGCTCCGCCAAGCACTGACCCGACGGCGATGCACGGCGACTTCCCGCTGTGGTTCGCGGCTTGCCCGGTAGACGTTGACCCCGTGGACTGCGAATTGATGATGAACGGTCACATCGGTGAGCTTGATCTGCCGCTGGCGGCCTGTGCCTTCGACAATGACGCGCTGATTCAGTGCGACAATTCGGAGACGGGGGATACAGTACCGATGGATGCGTTCTCGCTGAATTTCGGGCCAATCCACTACTTCCCGTTTGACCCAGAACTGCCGTGGGCCGCTTGCGCTTACGATGATAACAAGATCATCCAGTGCGATGATGCAACTGATGCCAATGGCGCGGCCCTCGATCCTCAGATGCCATGGGCAGCGTGTGCCTTCGACAATGACGCGCTCATCCAGTGCGATGATGGCAATGACGCCACTGGCGCGACGTTCGACCCTGATCTACCGCTTGCGGGCTGCGCGTTCGATAACGATAAGCTGGTGCAGTGTACAAACGATGGACTGCACGGCGCGGTCGGCGTGTTCAACGATGGCGAGTTCTTCCTGAGCGTCGGTGGCCCTGATGAGGATGCATTGGCTGGAGAAGACATTCTACCGCCAGCCCTGCGCTTCTTCCGCGCTGCTGCCGACCCTACGGCTGACCCTGACGTCGCGCTGGTGTTCGGTGACTTCGACGATGATGGCGATACCGAAGTCGGTCTGCTGCTGCCGGCAATAATACGCATTCGTTCGGCGGCTGCCCGGAGGTAATCGTTGCTGAAGTGGTAAGAGCGATTGTAGGGGCAGGTCTCAGACCTGCCCTTTTGATTCACGCTATTCCTTTACTGATAACTGACCCCCTGAATACTGACAACTCCATGTAACTTTTGCGGCGTTTTTGCGTATTTATAGATGTAAACAACAAGGGGATAAACCAACCATGAATTTCCGTGAAAGTTCGACTTCAACCCAGATCATTATCATCGTCGGCGTGATTATCGTCGCGCTGGTGGTGCTGAACGCGCTTGGCGGCTTGCTCAGTTTGATCGTGCCGATAATCCTGTGGATGCTCGCTGGCACGATTGCTGGGCGCTTGCTGCGTGGCAGCGGCTACGGCCTCTTAGGCGACATTGCGCTCGGTCTCATTGGCGGCGTTGTGGGTTCGATACTGCTGCGCTTTCTCGGCGTGGGCTTCGTCGGCAACATCTGGCTCGTGGGCAACATCATCGTCGGCGTGATCGGCGCGGTGGTGTTCGTGTACCTCATTCGCCTCGTTCATCGTGACGACTTCGCCCGTTAG
>JACMMD010000864.1 GCA_014379235.1 Anaerolineae bacterium | reverse complement strand
TGGCGGTGGTGCTGCTGTGGCAGTGGACAGTCTCGCTATCGCTGCCGTGGCTCGAACGCCGCTTGATCTACGCCGACACCGACTACGATCAACTCGAAAAAATCCAGCAGTTGAGCCGACGCTTGCTCACCCGCGCCGATTTGCTGCAACTGCAAGAAGCGACGTTATCCGCCGTGTGCGATTACCTTCAAGTCGGTACGTCGTTCGTGGTCGCGCTGACCGATTTGCAGCCCGAATTGATCGCATCGGTTGGCCCCACGCGCCCGAATGACCGCCTGTTAGCCGACGAAGCGGAAGCCATCGTTGGCATCCTTGAAACCAACTTGAACCCCAATG
Organism: Anaerolineae bacterium; assembly: GCA_014379235.1. Taxonomy (GTDB): domain Bacteria; phylum Chloroflexota; class Anaerolineae; order Aggregatilineales; family Phototrophicaceae; genus JACMMD01. The sequence continues at coordinate 2,143 of JACMMD010000864.1, read as the reverse complement.
GCTTGCCAACTTCGGCCAATCCGCCTGTTCACAAATGGAACTCCTATTGGATTGTGCCCTTACGCAGTACCCGCACCTCTGACCACAACGGCGACGATTCGCTGATTGGCTTCATCGGCATTCAAGCGCGCTCGGCAGAGGTCAACCTCACGTTAGACGAACGACAGGTATTCCGTTCGTTGGTGCGCCGCGTCGCGCAAACGCTGGATGATCTCGCGCTGCAAGACGAAATTTACGCCTCGCTCGAAGGTTTGCTGCCGCAGCTTCGTTACACGCGCAGCCGCACGTCTGAAGTTGAATATCGCGCCGGACGCCAGCCCGCGCTGCCCGATCCCGAAGGTACCAGTGGCAATAACGCTTTCGCCCTGCCTGATCCGCTGCTTGACCGTGAACAGTTTGTCGAGCAGGTGAAAGCCGCGCTGCGTCATTATTGGGGCGGCCCCGGCCTGACCAAAAGCCGCCTGCTTGATTTGAATGTCGTGCGCGCCGCTCTGCCAGAGAACGATAATAATCCGGCCAAAGCGCTACGTTCGGTGCTGCTGCGGGCTATCCAGAAGCAGCGCCCCGAAGGTGAACGGCGCATGACCAGCCCCGAATGGACGATCTACAACATCCTCGAAATGCGCTTCATCGACAAGCGCAGTGTGCGCGATTCCGTTCGCGCCATCGCCGTCAGTGAACCCGATCTTTACCGTAAGCAACGTGTGGCCATCGACGCGGTTGCCGACGCGCTGTTCGATATGGAACAGACGCAAGAGCTACCGCCGCCTAGCAACGGCCAAAATGCGCCTGACGCAGCCCACGACGAAGAATAATTCTCTATACTGAATGCGGGCGAGGACTGCCTTGCCCCTACACGGATAATTGTAGGGGCGACACATGTGTCGCCCGTATTCTAAAAACGCCCGCGCTGTGGTTCGATTCCCCTTCAACTCCTTTGCCGCTTTCTCGAATTGCTATAGAATAATAGTAGAGCAGAATATATAGCTCTATGATTTCGCCTATTAGTGCGAAAGTTGGCGTTTTTCGAGCGCTTTCGTATAATTCGAGGTGGGGGAACTGTTTCAGTTCATAGACTTGCTGTAGTTACGTCGACTCAAGCGGCATTTATTACAATTGATGTAGTGCAAAGAGGGAAGATGGTGATGTCCACGAACTTACGGCGGCAGGACGAACTATCCGCACCGCCACCTTTGGATGAGAGTTACTGGTCGTCTTTACTAGGCGAGGGGGAATATTCAGCGTCGGTCATGCCGGATGTGGGGGACAACGGGCATTTCTCGGCTCATGCGGAAACGGCAGATCACGAAGCGGCAGAAGCAGAAAGCCGCCACGATGGCACCGACCTCGACTGGGTGGAGATCGAACGCCTGATGATCCGCGACGAAGTGATTGAAGCGATTGTCATGGGTTACAATCGGGGCGGGCTGCTGGTCGAGTGGCGCACTTTGCGCGGCTTTGTTCCAGCTAGCCAGTTGGTCGATTTCCCGGCCACGTCCAATAATATCCTTCGCCGCAACGCAATGGCCTCGCGCATGACGCAGCCGTTACAACTGCGCGTGATTGAGCTTCGCCCTGCACAAAACCGCCTTATCCTTTCGGAGCGAGCGGCACGTGTACGCGCCGGTGAACGCGCCGATATTCTAGAACGACTTCGCACTGGTGACGTCATCAGCGGCAGCATCACCAACCTCTGCGACTTCGGCGCGTTTGTCGATCTCGGCGGGTTAGAAGGTCTGATTCACATTAGCGAACTCAGTTGGGGGCGTGTCGGCCACCCGATGGATATTTTGGAGCGCAGCCAGCAGGTGCGCGTGTATGTGCTAGAAGTGAACAAAGACGCAGGACGCATCGCCCTCAGTTTGAAGCGCCTGCGACCCGACCCTTGGGAGACCGTCAGCGAACGTTACTGCATCGACCAAACTGTCGAAGGGCTGATTACCAACGTCGTTGATTTCGGCGCGGTTGCCAGCATCTCGTAAATCTCGGGATATGTGATGACGAGCCGGCAGCCGCGGGGGCCGAGCATCGGGTTGAATTCGTGCAGCTCGCCGATCCGCCGGTTCAGCGTCGCGACCGAAACCCCCGCCGCCGCCGCGACCTCGGCGATATCCGCCTCGCCATGGGGGAGGAATTCGTGCAG